>JACPSU010000033.1:9169-24355 GCA_016193105.1 Deltaproteobacteria bacterium
CACGGATAAGTTCTGAAGCATAACCTCGTTTCCTCAGAGATTGCGGCGTAGCTATTGATCCAATTCCGATAGTCTTCTCTGTAAGCGTGTATGTGATTAGAGAACTTACCGGATTATCTTGACTATCAACAAGAACAAACCACTCTCCTTTTTTATACTTAGGAGAATTTCTGCACTCAAATAAATATTCTGCTTTTGTATTTCCATCAGACCAGACATCTATTCCCATTAAGTAGATAGAATCTAAATCTTTAGGCTTTGCTTTACGAACCAGCGCTGTCATTCAGACTTTTTATAGCCCTTTAGCTTCGATGACAACCCATTTTAGTCGGGGCCCAAAACTATACATACCAACATGGCTCAGAGCTCTCTGGATTCCCGCCTGCGCGGGAATGACAGCAGACGATTATATCCTGACTTTGTTTTGACTCCCCTAATAATAGTAGATAGGCTGCCCTTCGAATTCATCATTTTTAATTTTTCCAGAAGTTAGCTACAAGTACTCCAGCAATGGCTAAAAGTCCGCCAATAATTGCACCTTTATTGGGGAGCTCATGAAACCAAAAATAAACCATGGCTGGATAAGCAAGAATTTGCGCAGCAATATAGGTTAAAAGCATGATCCATGCAGTTTGGTAGTGTTTATACCCGTAGTAAAAAGTTGCTCCAAATGTGAGATTCGCAATATTTAAAAAAGGGGTCGCAAGACAAACAGCAGCAATCCAAAATAGCCATACATTAGAAAATTCATAGTTAAAAAGAGATAGCTTAGGTGTTTGTTTTGTCACCCAGAACATATAAGACTGGACGACAGAATGAGCTAAAAAGAAAAAGAAGAAATAAAAAATAATCTTCATATTAAGCACCTTGACCGTGACGTAAAGACTCTGGGCCAAAAGAATAAGGCAAAAGTTCCTCGAGAGTTAAAACTTTAAATTTTTTTTCTGTATTGGCAATGACAATTTCCATTTTGGAATTAAATTCTCGAATCACTTGGCGACAAATTCCACACGGAGCAGAAAGGTCTTTGTTGGCTGTGACCACAACAAGTTTTACGATTTTTTTTGCTCCTTCACTCAAAGCTTTGTAAATTGCCACACGTTCCGCACATTCTCCTAAAAAAGCGCAGTTTTCGATATTGCACCCTGTGAAGAGTTGGCCTTTGTCTGTGACAACTACGGCCCCTACACGATGCTGCGAATAAGGAGCATACGCATTTTTTCTAGCTTCTATGGCTTTTTCAATGAGAGAGTTATTATCCATATATTTATTGTCATTCTGAGCCGAAGGCGAAGAATCTCGTTAGTTTTGATGAGATCTCTCACTTCGTTCGGGATGACCTGTGGTCAGTTATAATAAATTCTTTGAGGAAAAGTCCAAACTTTTTAGAAATTTCTTTTGTCACCTTTAAAACTTCTTCATGTCCTAACTTATGAGCACCCGTGTGAGCAGCCGCATTTGTGAGACAAGAAATGCCGCACACTTTCATTCCTTGATGATTGGCCACAATCACTTCTGGAACGGTAGACATCCCTACGGCATCTGCCCCTAAGGTTTTAAGCATTTTAACTTCAGCCGGAGTTTCATAACTTGGGCCAGCAACTGCAACATACACCCCTTCATAAAGTTTGAGTTTTATTTTTTTTGCCACTGCTTTGGCTTTTTTTCGAAGGGTGTCATCATAAGCTTGAGTCAAATCTGGAAATCTGGGGCCCCACTCTGGAGAATTAAGACCTCGTAAGGGATTGGCTCCTAAGAGATTGATGTGGTCTTTAATCAGCATGAGCCCGCCGGGCTTATAAGAACGATTGATACTTCCTGCGGCATTCGTGACAATGAGCGTTGTTACCCCCAACTGTTTTAAAACTCGGACAGGAAATGTGACCTCTTCTAAAGAATGTCCTTCGTAATAATGGATTCGTCCTTGAAGAACATAAACGGGAATATTGGAAAGGGTGCCAAAAACAAATTGACCTTTGTGTCCTGAGACAGAAGAGGTTGTCCAATGAGGGATTTGCGAATAGGGGATTTCTTTTTTATTTTCGAGATAGTCAACAAATGTTCCTAATCCTGAGCCTAAAATAATTCCTAAGGAGGCTTTTTGGCCCATTCTCTCGTTTAAAAGTTGAGAGGCCTCTAAAACGTGAGATGGATTCATAAAATAGTTTGGACGTTTTTTTTAAACGAGCATCCCCGCAAAGGTGGCTGTCATAAAGCAGGCCAGCGACCCAGCAATCATGGCTTTGAGTCCTAGTCTTGCTAAATCTGCTCGTCTGTCAGGGGCCAGTGCTCCAATTCCACCCAGTTGAATTGCAATGGATGAGAAATTTGAGAAACCACACAGAGCATAGATGGCAATAATTTGTGACCGAGCTGAAATTTCTCCAGCTTTCACCATGTCAGCCAGACTTAAATATCCTACAAATTCATTGATGACTGTTTTTTGGCCCAAGAGATTTCCGACCTTTACGCAGTCTGCCCAGGGGGTTCCCATAATCCAAGCCAAGGGAGCAAATGACCATCCAAATAATTTTTCTAAGGTTAAATGGATAGGTGCAAATCCTAAGAAACCAATGAGTTTGTCGATTCCAACACCGATGGCAGAATTAAAAAGTGCGATGAGGGCAATAAAAGCTAAGAGCATGGCCGCAACATTTACAGCAAGTCGTAATCCCTCTGATGCTCCGCGAGAAGCGGCATCAATGACGTTTACATCGGTAATGGGAACATTTACAGACCCTGCTCCCGCTGTTTCTGGAGTTTGGGTTTCTGGAAATATAATCTTTGACATCAAGATAGCTGCGGGAGCCGAAATCACACTGGCTGCGAGCAAGTGTCCTGCGCCTGTCTCAAGGCCTGATTGTTTCAAAAATACAGCGTACGCGGCCATCACTGCCCCTGCAATCGTTGCAAATCCCCCCGTCATTAAAGTCATAAGTTCGGAGTTAGTCATTTTGGAAACATAAGGGCGGATAAAAAGAGGAGCTTCGGTTTGTCCAACAAATACATTCACAGCCGAAGACAGTGATTCTGCACCTGAAATTCTCATCGCTTTAGACATGACCCACGCCATGGCTCCAACAATTTTTTGCAAAATGCCAAAATAGTAGAGAACCGCTGTTAGAGAAGAGACAAAAATCACCGTAGGAAGGACTTGGAAAGCAAAGATAAATCCTACGCTGCCATCTAATAATTTATCCCCAAATAAGAAGGAAGCCCCCCTATTAGTGAAGGCTAAAAGGGAAGAAATAGCATCTCCTGTCATTTGAAAAAAAGCATGGCCGATGCGGGTTTTTAAAATACAAAGTAAAAAAGTTAATTGAAGCAAAAGGCCTACAACAACCAGTCTTAAATTAATGGCTTTTCGATTGTTGGATAGGGCATATCCTATGGCCATTAGGACAAATAATCCCCAAAAGCTTACAACTCTATCTCGTAGAACAAGTGTCTCTGGATCGGTTGAAAACGATAAAGCTGCCACGAGAATCCCTAAAGGAAGGATCGTTAAGGCTAGAAGTTTTCCGAAAGTCATCCAGTTAGAAACAGCTTGGTTGGTTTTAACAACAATTCGTATAAGAGGAAGGCTTAAAACTCGTTCTTTCATATGTCTATTTCTCCTATAGTTTTCCAAGGACTTTTTGAATCAGGGGCTTAAAAGAGGGCTTTTTAGGGGTGATTTCAAAAGCTTGGATTAGTTCCACCATAGATGCGGCTAGCTTTTTCTCATCATTATAGCGAATAGTCAAGAGGATATCCTTTTTTTGGACTTTGGCCCCCACCTTCTTATGGAGGATAAATCCAACCGAAGGATCAATGGCATCTGTTAGGGTTTCTCTGCCACACCCTAAAACAGAGGCTCCCTTTCCTATGTTTCGAGCATTGATTTTGGCTAAAAATCCTGCTTTAGGGGCTAAAAATTCAAACGTATATTTGGCAGAAGGTAAATAGCTAAAAGAGTCTATGACGCGCGTATCTCCGCCTTGGCGTTGAAGGAGTTCTTTAAATTTTTGGAGAGCCTTTCCATTGTGAATCGCTTTTTGGGATAGAGAAACCCCCTCTTTGACCGATCGAGAGATTCCGCCTAGGGTGAGCATGGTACCACTGAGCGTTAAACTTAAATCGATAAGATCTTTGGGGCCATGACCTTGTAAGACCTCTATCGTTTCTTCAATTTCTAAACTATTTCCGATTTTATTGCCTAAGGGCTGGTTCATGTCGGTGACCAGGGCAATCGTTTTTTTGCCGGAAGACTCCCCAATTTTAACGAGCCACTTGGCAAGTTCTGTAGCATCTTTTAATTTTTGCATGAAAGCTCCGTAGCCAAATTTTACGTCGAGAACTAAACCGTCAATTCCCTCGGCTAATTTTTTACTCATGATGGAAGCAGCAATGAGGGGAATGCATTCCACTGTTGCCGTTACATCTCGAAGCGCATACATTTTGGCATCCGCTGGAGCGATATCTTTGGTTTGTCCCATCATTGAAAAATGAAGTGTTTTTAAATTATCTTGGAATTCTTCGAAGGTTAGATTCATTTTAAATCCAGGGATGGATTCTAATTTATCCACCGTTCCCCCGGTATGGCCTAACCCACGTCCTGAAATCATGGGAATAGCAACATCGTAACAGGCGACAATAGGAGCAAGGATGAGAGAGGTTTTATCCCCCACGCCGCCGGTTGAGTGTTTGTCTATTTTTTTGAAAGGAATATCTGAAAAATCGAATGTTTTTCCCGAATGAAGCATTTCATGGGTGAGATGCAGTGTCTCTTGAAAATTGAGAGGCTTAAAACAACAGGCCATTAAAAATGCAGACATTTGATATTCAGGAATGTCGTTATGGGTAAATCCTTTCACCAAAAAAGAAATTTCTTCTTTGAAAAGCACACGTCCTTCTTTTTTCTTTTGGATAATGTCAACAGCTCTCATAACGATTCATTCTAAGAGGATAATTCTTTTAGGAAACTTGTTCCGTGTTTTAAAGGGGCGAGGTTAAAAATTTCTGCTATGGTTTGACCCAGATCTGAAAATGTTTTTCGGGTTCCTAAGTTTTTGCTTTTAAACGCGGGACTATAAGCCAAAAGGGGTGCGTATTCTCGGGTATGATCTGTTCCAGGATGCGTAGGATCATTTCCATGGTCAGAAGTAATAAGAAGAAGGCCATCTGGGCCAATCGTTTTCATGAGCTCGGGAAGTTTTTGGTCGAGCTCAACCAAGGCCTGGGCAAATCCTGAAATATCGTTTCGGTGCCCGTAGAGTTGGTCAAAATCGATGAGGTTTGTAAACACAAGGCCATGTTTTAATTTTTCCATTTCAGTAATCGAGGTTAAAAGACCTTCTAGATTCGATTTGGTTTTTAAAGAAGCCGAAATTCCTTGGTGATTAAAAATATCTGAAATTTTTCCGATTGAAATTACAGGGACCTGTTTTTCTTTCAAAAAATCTAGAAGCATCGGCTCTGGAAGTTCATAAACAAAATCTTTTCGGTTTGGAGTTCGTTTGAAGTCTAAAGCAGAGTCTCCCACAAAAGGACGAGCAATCACGCGACCGATAGCATACTTATTACACAGCCGCCGTGCGATTTTACAGATGTGATAGAGTTCTTCTAAAGGAAAAATATTTTCATGGCAGGCAATTTGAAAGACAGAGTCGGCAGAAGTATAAACGATAGGGTATTCAGTCTTCACATGTTCTTCGCCCAGTTCTTTTAAGATGTCTGTGCCAGAGGCAGCTTTATTTCCTAAGATTTTTCCAACGCCTGTTTCTTGAATGAATGCATTGATGAGTTCTTCAGGAAAACCTTTCATGAATGTAGGAAAAGGTTCTTTCAAATGAATGCCAGCCATTTCCCAATGGCCCGTAGAGGTGTCTTTTCCAGGAGAAGCTTCGAGTTGTTTTCCATAGGAGCCGACCGTTTCGGTGGTTGAACTTACTCCAGGAAGTGTATCTATTTTTCCGAGTCCTAATTTTTCAAGGGTAGGAAGTTTTAGGCCCCCCATTTTTTCTGCAATGTGTCTGAGGGTGTGAGAGCCAGTGTCTCCATAGGAAGAGGCGTCTGGAAGGGCGCCGATTCCAACTCCATCGAGTACCAAAAGCAGCACTCGATTAATAGCCATGTATTTTCCCTTTGCCAGAAACGATGGTAACGCCATTGCTAGTCCCAATACGAGTGGCTCCGGCAGCAATCATGGCCAGAGCATCTTTCGTGGTTTTGATACCCCCGCTGGCTTTGACCCCCATATCGGGGCCGACAATACGACGCATGAGTTCTACATCTTTAAGGGTTGCGCCTCCTGGGCCAAACCCAGTTGAGGTTTTGACAAAGGCGGCTCTAGAAATCTTAGCAAGTACACAGGCAATAATTTTTTCTTCTTCGGTCAGCATGGCTGTTTCTAAAATAACTTTGACGGGATAAGGTTTTGAGGCTTCGACAACTTTAATGATGTCCCCTGTAACAAGAACATAGTCTCTGCTTTTTAAAGCACCAATATTCATCACCATATCAATTTCTTTGGCCCCACATCGCACAGCTTCTTGAGCCTCGAAGGCCTTGGAAGAAGTGGAGGCGGCTCCCAATGGAAATCCTACTACGGCAATGGGCTTGACTTCAGATCCTTCTAGGAGTTTAGCCACATACGCAATATTTGAGCTATTGACGCAAACCGTAGCAAAGTGAAACTCCAGGGCTTCTTTACAAAGCTTTTCGAGCTCTTTAGCTCCCGCTTCAGGTTTTAAAAGGGTATGGTCAATATAGGAGGCTAGATTTAATTCTTCTTTTTTAGGATCAGGCTTCACATAAGATACTATCGGTTGTTTTACAGATAAACCTTTGGAAATATTTGAGTTATTCCCTTTTAAGCCTTGAGCTAAAAGAGCTTCTTTCACTTTTTCTGTAACTTGTGTAATGAGGTGATCCATAGTGAGCCTGCCGTATATAACACCTTGCTTTAAAAACTGTCAAATGCTAGGAACCCAAGAATTATGGCAGAGGTCAAACGAGTTCATCTTTTGATTTCAGGACGTGTCCAAGGTGTGTTTTTCAGAGCCAATGCTAAAAAGATGGCAGACCTTTTGAGGATCAAAGGCTGGGTTAAAAATCTTACTACAGGGCAGGTAGAACTCTATGCGACTGGTCCTGAAGAGCAGCTTAAAAAAATAATTGAATGGGGTCATCAAGGTCCCCCACAAGCCCATGTGACAAAAGTGGATGTCTTGTGGGATAAAAACTTGGGAGACTTCAATTCATTTGAGGTGATATGAAAAAAATAGGTTTATTTTTAGTTTTCGGGATCGATTTTGTTTTAAGAAGCTTTGTGAGGATGGTCACCATTTTGCGCATTCGCCCTTTTGTGACGATGATCTTACGAGTACTTACGCGTGTGGTCTTATTTACTCTGCATAAGCTTTATTTTCGACTTGAAATTATTGATCACTCAAACATTCCTAAAACGGGGGGCGTTTTGTTGGCAGTGAACCACCAAAGCTATTTAGATCCCACATTAGTTGGAATTTGTGTCTGGCGTTGGGTGACTTTTATTTCTAAAATTGAAAATTTTAAGGTTCCTATTTTAGGGCCTCTAATCGAACTTGGGGGAGCTTTCCCGGTTGTACGAGGTGGAGATGATGATGCCTTAGAGTTTTTTGGGAAGCTTTTAAAAGAAGGCCACGTACTTTCCATTTTTCCAGAAGGGACAATTCCTGCGGAAGAAGAGATTCCCCGTTCTGCCATGGAGCCAAAAACGGGCCTTTTAAAGGGAAAAACGGGGGCCATTCGCTTGGCACTCAAAGCCAGAGTCCCAATTGTTCCTGTAGGCCTTTCTGGAACAGGGAAGGCTTTGTGTCCAGAAGCTGTGCCACGAGGGGAAAAACTTCCTCTTCCAAAGCCTGTGAAAATTACTGTGAAATTCGGAAAACCCTGGGATTTGTCTTCTTATTACGATCAACCCATCACCAAAGAGCTTTTAAGAACATTGACAGATGAACTTATGTCTAAAATTTCTGGTCTTGTGGATCACGCGCATAGTTATATTCCGTTTACGGTGCCTGTGTCTGAAGAAACGTATCGTATTATTCGAGAGTACGAGAGTAAAAAAGTAAAGGCATAAAAAAGAATAAATTATATATCGCTTTGGGCCCCTCCGCCCGGTGTAGATCCTCCCATGCGATATATAATTTATTCTTTTTTTTGGCTTTATTTTTAAATCTAGATATGATAATTAATCCTTAAGGAGTTTTGTAAATAAATTTTATGCCTATTTACGAATATAGCTGTAATAAATGTAAAAAAAGTTTTGAGATCTTTCAAAAGATTACGGAGAAACCGAGAAAAGTTTGTGAAAAGTGTGGGTTCAGCAACCAAGAAAGAAACTAAGACCTGTTCTTCCAGCGCAACAAGCTAATCTCTACTAAAGATCTCTCGTACAATTAGGCATTTGGAAAGACATTATGAGTAATGAAATGATTATTAATGCCACCGATCAAGAAACTCGGGTGGCCTTGGTAGAAAAAGGAACGGTCTCAGAACTCTATATTGAGCGACTTAGAGATAAAGGCATTGTTGGAAATGTGTACAAAGGAAAAGTGGTTCGTGTACTTCCAGGAATGCAAGCAGCCTTTGTTGACATTGGTTTAGAAAAAGCAGCGTTTTTATATGCAGGCGATGTTTATATTTCTGAAAAAACAGGACAACTTTCCGCTGAACACCTCCACGATATTGACGATTTAGAAGAAGGACCCGAAGAAGATGCCGAAGATGCCATGGTTCATTCTCCTGAGGGATCTGAAGCAGGGCCTATAGAAGAAGGGGTAGAGACGCCAGAAGCAGAGGCTCCAGAAAAAGAACCTTTATCTTCTGAATCTCCTCCTAATGAATCCCTTGCTGTCACAGAACCAGCACCCAAAGAAGAGGTTCCTCCTTCCCCTGCACCTGAAAAAGTCCCTCCTAGAGAACAGAGAAGGTTTCGTGTTTCAAGGTACATGCCTCCGCCTAATATCGGAGAACTTTTAAAAGAGGGCGAAGAAATTTTAGTGCAGGTGACAAAAAATCCCATTGGAACTAAAGGGGCCAGACTTACAATGCATTTATCTATTCCAGGCAGAAATTTAGTTTTGATGCCTAGCTTTGGCCATGTGGGAGTGTCCAGGCGTATCGGATCTGATAAGGAAAGACGGCGGTTAAAAGACTTTATTCAAAGTGTTTGTCCTCCTGATGTAGGGGTGATCGTTCGCACAGCGTGTGAAGAAAAAAAACCCAGAGTCATTAAAGCAGACTTAGATTATCTTTTAAAAATTTGGCGTGAGGTTGAAAAAGATATGCTGCATGCACCCGCGCCCTATTTACTGCATGAAGAGCTGGACATTGTCCTTCGAACGCTTCGAGACATGTTTATAGACGACATTGATCGCATTGTGGTGGATTCCAAAAAAGAACATAAGCAAATTCTTCGATTTTTAGAAATCTTTAATCCTGCGTTTAAACGTGTTGTCAAATTTTATAAAGGACGAGAACCCATTTTTGATACCTATGGGATTGAAACAGAAATTAATCGAGCGATGGGAAGACGCGTGTGGTTAAAATCGGGAGGCTACATTATTGTAGATCAAGCCGAAGCCTTGACGGTTGTAGATGTGAATACCGGACGATATGTGGGAAAGAAAAATTTTGAAGATACGATTTTAAAGATTAACTTAGAAGCAGCTCGAGAAATTGCCTATCAGCTGAGACTTCGAAACTGTGGGGGGATTATCATTATCGATTTTATTGATATGGAAAGATCCTACCATAGAGAAAAGGTGTATCGAACCTTTGATGAAGCCCTTCGAAAAGATCGGGCTAAAAATTCCATCTTAAAAATTTCAGAACTGGGACTGATTGAAATGACCCGTAAACGAACTCGAGAGAGTCTCGTTCAGACCCTCTGCAGCCCCTGTTTTTATTGCGAAGGGAAGGGATATTTAAAGAATAAGCTCTCCATTTGTTATGAAATTTTTAGAGAATTGGCCAAATTTGAAGGGGATGTGGCAGCCAAAGAAATGCAGCTTTCTGTTCACCCAGAAATTGCCAAGACTCTAAAAGAGGAAGAACTGGAAGGGCTTATGAAAATAGAAAAAATGGTCAATAAAAAGATAACCGTCGAGGCTGTCCCTGATTTTCATATTGAGCAGTTTGAAATTAAGAGCCGAGTTGAAGAAACAAAAACCGGTTGACGAATCCGCCAAAACTATCTATAAAATAAAGTCTTTATGTACGCAGTTATTCAAACAGGATCAAAACAATACAAACTTCAGCCAGGAGACCTTTTAACTTTTGAAAAGTTAGAAGGGGCTGTTGGTAGCGAAGTTGTTTTGTCTAATGTTCTTTTGGTTCAAGATAAAGAGCTTACGGTTGGGAATCCTTACCTTGAAAAGGCAGGGGTTCTGTGTGAAATTATGGCTCAAGGTCGTGGCCCCAAAGTACTGACATTTAAGTATAAAAGACGCAAAGGCTCTAGACGTATCAGAGGGCACAGACAAACGTTAACTCTTTTAAAAGTAAAAGAAATTAGCTTAACAGGTGTGACCGCAAAAGCTCCTGCAAAAGAAAAGGCTCCGAAAGTGGCAGCCAAATCTGTGGTGGCAAAAGCTGCGGCACCTAAAATTAAAAAAGCAGCTCCTAAGAAAACTGCTGCAAAAGTGACAAAGAAAAAGTAAAAAGTTATGGCTCATAAGAAGGGACAAGGTAGCTCCAGTAACGGCCGAGATAGTCAAGGTCAAAGGCGCGGTGTGAAGCGATTTGGCGGAGAAGTCGTTAAGGCCGGCGCAATTATTGTGCGCCAATTAGGTAGCCGTATTTATCCTGGATTTAATGTTGGACAAGGCAGTGATTTTACTCTTTTTTCTAAAATTGAAGGCCGTGTGACTTTCGAGCGTATGGATAAAAGTAGGAAACGCGTTAGCGTCTATCCCCTCTCTTAGACCCCCCCTCTATATTTTTTAAAAATTATGAGATTTTTAGACGAAGCAACCATTCGAATTCAATCGGGCTCGGGCGGACCTGGGCGCGTTAGTTTCCGTCGCGCTAAATTTGTGCCTAAAGGAGGGCCAGATGGAGGGGATGGAGGCAAAGGCGGAGATATTATTTTTGTAACCGATTCCGGACTTTCGACCCTCTTAGATTTTCGCTACACAAGAGAATATAAAGCAAAAAATGGAGAACCGGGTGGAACACAACTTAAAAGTGGAGCATCAGCTTGCGATTTAAGAATTCGAGTTCCTGTGGGAACTCTGCTTCGAGATCAAAAAACAGGAGAAGTCATCGTGGATTTAGCCGAGTCTGCCCAAGAGTTTGTGGCTCTTAAAGGAGGACGAGGTGGAAAGGGAAACCATTTCTTTAAACGTTCAACGGTTCAAGCCCCTCAGAAAGCTCAACCTGGAGAACCTAGTCAGCTTAAGGAAATAACGTTAGAGCTTAAACTTTTGGCCGATGTGGGGCTCATTGGACTTCCCAATGCTGGAAAATCAACTTTGATTTCTAGAATTTCTAATTCAAAGCCTAAAATTGCAGATTATCCTTTTACAACGTTAGTGCCTCAATTAGGAGTGGTTAAGGTAGAAGAGGGCAAAAGCTTTGTAGTTGCAGATATCCCAGGTTTAATTTCAGGGGCGCATCAAGGAGCGGGCTTGGGGCTTCAGTTTTTAAAACATGTGGAGCGCACCAAGCTTTTTTTGCATTTAATTGATGTCTTTGAAAAAGATCCTCTGAGGCGTTTTTCAGAGATCAATGAAGAATTAAGGCTCTATAGCCCAAAACTTCTTAAGAAAAAACAGATTGTGGTTTTAACTAAGACAGATCTTCTAAAAGGGTCTAGAAAAATCACTTCTCTTCTTCAAAAATTTAATACTTTAGGATATCCTGCTTTGGCTATTTCAGCTGTACAAGGGAAAGGACTCCGAGAACTTGTGATGCAAACTTACCGAGAATTTTGCTCTTGAAGTGATGGACATGCATTACCAAAAAGTTGGAATTTTTGGTGGTACCTTCGATCCCATCCATAATGGACATCTTCGGGTGGCCCTTCATATTGAAGAAAAATTAAAACTAAATCATATTTATTTTGTTCCTGCCTATCGTTCTCCTTATAAAACGGATGAAAGTTTTGCGGCACCGCATCATCGGAGCGAAATGGTCAAACGTGCAATTATCCCCTTTCCTCATTTTTCTGTATCGGAGTTTGAGCTGAATAAAAAGGGAGTTTCCTATACGATTGATACACTGAAACACTATCAGGGACTTTTATCTCCTGATGCAGAGTTGTATTTTATTTTAGGAACAGATGCATTTTTAGGCATTGCTCAGTGGAAACAGGTAGCTGATCTTTTTGCCATAGCACATTTGGTAGTTGTGAGTCGTCCAGGCTATCAATTTAAACCTCTTTCTCAGATTTTAAAAAATGATAAATTAGCCAAAGAGTTTGTCGCTCTTTCAGAAAACAAAGAGTATCAACATTTTACAGGGCATCACATTTATTTTTTTGAACTCCCTACAATGGATATTTCTTCCTCTGAGTTGAGAGACAAGATTTCTCAGCATGAGCCTTATTCTTCATTTGTACCCAAAGAGGTTCAAGAGTATATTCAAGCCCAACATTTATATGAAAATAAAGACATCTAAACAACTCGCTCTGGTTTGTGCCAAAATGGCATTGGATAAAAAAGCATTGAATTTAATGCTTTTAGATGTTCGAGCTTGGCAAGGGTTAAACGATTATATTTTAATTTGTTCTGCGCAGTCTTCGGTGCAAGCTCAAGCGATTGCCGAAGAGATCAAAAGAAAGTTAAAAGAAGAAGGTATTTACAATTTAGGGGTGGAAGGGTATCCCCAAGGGAAGTGGATTTTATTAGACTATAATGAAGTTGTCGTGCATATCTTTTATGAGTATGTACGCGAGTTTTATGATTTGGAGTCTTTGTGGCAAGATGCCCCACGGGTAAAGATTCCTAAAAGTTATTATGGGTCTTATGGTAAAAAATAATTTAAAACTTTTGCTTTCTCAAAAAGTTAAAAACGCTTTTATCAAAGAAGGTCTTCATTACTACGGAGATAAACTTAAGCCGTATGCTTCCTTTGAAATCATTGAATCAAAAGATAAGCCCCATTTTAAAGAGCACTGCCAAAAGATGGAAAAAACAACACTCACCGTTATTCTCGATGAGAGAGGGCGCCAGTTTAATTCTGTTTCTTTTTCAAAAACATGGGAACAGCTGACCACTCAAAAAGTAAAAGGTGTGAGTTTTATTATTGGTGGCCCTTTTGGATTTGATTTTGATTGTCGGGCCGATATTACACTTTCTTTATCTTCTTTAACGCTAAACCACGAACTTGCCCCTTTGGTTTTGTTGGAACAAGTGTATCGAGCATATACTTTAATCCAAGGACTTCCGTATCATCATGCCTAAGACGCGTCATCCGGTCATGCTCATCGTTTTAGATGGATTTGGGATCAATCCTCAAAAAAAAGGCAATGCCATTGCTTTGGCCCATGCCCCAACCTTTCGGATCTTAGAAAAAGGCAATCACTCTCAGATAATGACCAGTGGGGAACATGTGGGACTTCCGAATGGACAGATGGGAAATTCTGAAGTGGGCCATACAAACATTGGAGCGGGTCGCATTGTCTATCAAGAGTTAACGAGAATTCATAAATCTATTCGAGAGGGTGATTTTTTTAAAAAAGAAACACTTAAAAAGGTGTGCAAAGCTGTTATAGAAAAAAAATCGAAACTTCATGTTATGGGACTTCTCTCAGATGGAGGAGTTCATAGTCATATCGAGCATTTGTTTGCACTTTTAAAATTTGCCAAAGAGCAAGGGGTAGAACAAGTTTATATTCACTGTTTTTTAGATGGTCGGGATACGCCTGCTCAAAGTAGTCCTTTATATCTTAAGCAGTTAGAATCTTTTATTCAGAAAGAAAATGCAGGCCAGTTTTTAAAGATTGCTACAATTTCGGGGCGTTATTATGCGATGGATCGGGATAATAGGTGGGATCGCATTGAAAAATCTTTTTGTGCACTTACAGAAGCGAAGGGATTTGAAGCCCCCTCAGCTTTGAAGGCCATTGAAATGGCAAATCAACGAGGAGAGACCGATGAGTTTGTAAAACCTACGGTCCTGGATTCTAAGGGAATTATTGAGGACAAGGATGCGATACTCTTTTTTAATTTTAGGGCCGACCGTGCTAGACAACTCACCCGAGCCTTTACCCAACGTGAGTTTGACCGTTTCCAAAGGGCAAAATCTCCAAAACTTAGCCAATTTATTTGCATGACCCAATACGATGAAACATTTAATTTACCTGTTGTATTTTCTCCCCAAAGATTGACCCATATTTTAGGCCAAGTTTTATCTGAGAATGAGATTCCTCAGCTTCGGATTGCAGAAACTGAAAAATATGCACATGTCACCTTCTTTTTTAATGGGGGAGAAGAGAAAGTCTTTCCAGGTGAAGAAAGAATTTTAATTCCTTCACCTCGAGAAATTCCAACGTATGATTTAAAACCTCAAATGAGCGCTCCTGAAATGACGCAAACTGTTATTCATAATATTGAAAAAGATATATTTGGGTTTATTGTCTTAAACTTTGCCAATGCGGACATGGTGGGGCACACAGGAAAATTAGATGCTACCATTTGCGCGATTGAAACTCTAGATCAGTGTATGGCCAAAATTATGAAAGCGATTCAAAAGAAAAAGGGACATCTCTTAGTGACCGCAGATCATGGTAATGCCGAGCAAATGATCGACTATCAAACGGGAGAACCGCATACAGCCCATACCACAAATCCTGTTCCACTTTATTATCTTCATCCGGAACAAAAAAAGATCGCACTTCAAAATGGAATCTTGGCAGATTTAATGCCCACAGTTTTAAATTTAATGAAATTACCTTTTCCAAAAGAAGTAACAGGGAAAAATTTAATTCATGCCTAGATTTAAAAGCCTTCTTTCTTCATTCTTTGAAATTTTTTCTTTAAATTGTTGTCTTCAGTGTCAAAAAGAATCTGTGTCATTGGTGTGTGAAGCATGCCTCAGCCGAATAGAGAGAGTTCAAAATAGTGCAACCGGACCTTTTAGTTATGGGCGCTATGAAGATGTGCTTAAAAATCTTATTCATCTTTTTAAGTATGAAAATAAGTTTGCCTTGGCCTC
>JACPSU010000034.1 GCA_016193105.1 Deltaproteobacteria bacterium
ATTTTTTGGCCTTTTAGAAATTCCGATGCTTTCATTTTTCTTTTATTGGGTTTCTGAACCTCTGTCAATAAAAGAAGCCCTTTAGGGGTTTCAACTTCAATCCCTTCATCGGTTAAAGAATGTATTTTTCCTGCTTTTCCTTGAAAGGTTTCATCGGTTACTTTTGCATTATGAATTTTAAGAGGTTCATTTTCAAGAAAAGTGGTGGTTCCTGGCCATGGATTGGCTCCTCGGATCAAATTAAAAAGGGTTCTTGCAGGCTTTGACCAATCGATATGGCCCATTTCTTTAGAAAGCTTAGGAGCTTGGGATACGAATTTTGGATTTTGAGGAATAGGAGAGAGAGAGTTATTTTTAAGTCCAAAAATGGTTTCAATTAAAAGGTCAGCTCCTAGAATCGAAAGCTTAGCTTGAAGAGAATCACTCGTATCTTCTTCTAAGATTTCTATTTTTTTTTGCAAAAGCAGATCTCCTGCATCCATTTTAGGAGTGACATATAAAATAGTAACCCCTGTTTGAGGATCCCCATTCATTAAGGCCCATTGAATGGGGGCAGCGCCCCGATATTTAGGGAGCAAAGAAGGATGAACATTGAGAGTTTTGTACAAGGGGATATCTAAAATGTTTTTAGGAAGAAAGAGTCCGTAGGCGATTACTACGATAAGATCTGGATGAAGGCTTTTAAGCTCTTCAACTGTGGAAGCTGCTTTAAAATGAGGAGGTTGAAAACAAGGAATGTGATATTTTTGGGCCATTTCTTTGATGGGAGAAGGAAGGGTCTTTTGTCCTCGTCCACGAGGACGATCGGGCTGGGTATAGACAGCTACCACCTTTTCTTTTTCGATAAGTTTTTCAAGAACAGGTATTGCAAATGAAGGAGTTCCCATGAAAACGACGTTCCATTTGGGAATCATCCGGAGGATTTTCTTTCTTCTTTTAGTTTTTTAAATTTTTTAATCAAAAGTTCTTTTTTTAAAGAACTTAGGCGATCGATGTAGAGTTTTCCATCTAAGTGATCTGTCTCGTGTTGAAGGGCAACGGCTAAAAGCCCCTCAGCGCTTAAGGTTTTTTTGGTGCCTTTAAGATCTTGGTATTGGACTGTGACTTTATTAAATCGTTTGGTTTGGGCCGTTAAACTGGGTAAGCTCAGGCACCCTTCTTCAAAAGAGATGTCCTCGCTTTTTTCAAGAAGAATGGGATTAATGAAGACGCGAAGATTTTTTTGTCCTTCTTCTTCTTTCCAGTCCACATCAATAACGGCTAGGCGTAAAGAAAGGCCGATTTGATTAGCAGCTAGCCCCACTCCAGGAGCGTCATACATGGTTTCTGCCATATCTGAAATGAGGGGTGCTAGCTTAGGATCAGAAAAGTCTATAATAAGTTTTGTTTTTTTCCGAAGCACAGGAGCTGGAAAATGTACTATTTCTAAAAGGGCCATATGGGATCCATCCTTTGTTCTCGTTTTATAAAATAAATTGCTAAAACTGCAAAGAAAAGATTTGCAATCCAGGCTGAAACGACAGGGGTAAAAGTACCCTTGTATCCTAGAGATAATCCCATGTTTAAAAACATCCAATATGAAAAAGCGATGGCCAGCCCAATTCCTAGGCTAGAAGCCAATCCTCCGGCCCGAGGACTTTTGGTTGAAAAAGGAATTCCTAAGAAAGCCATGATTAAGCAAGCCACGGCATAAGAAATTTTAGCATGAAGGTTAACTTCGTGGCGGATAGTATCGAAGCCCGCGAGTTTATTTCTGGCGATATAATCTTTGAGTTCTTTAAAACTAAGGGTTTCAAGATTGCTCAATTCTTTTAAATCTACAGGTTTTTCTGTGATGTATTCTGCTTTTTTGGTGAGAAAGGAATGTGTAATTGGGAAATCATCAATAAGTGTTGTTGATTTTCCTTCATGAAGAGACCAGTGGGTTCCATCAAACGTTGCTGTTTTTGCAGAAATTTGTTCGATGAGCTTAAACGCGTTGTCAAAAAGATAAATATGGACGCCGGAAGCCGATTGGTTTTCGGGGCTGAAATAGTCAATATTATAGATAGCATTAGGGGAGCGATACCAAATGCGGCTGGTTTTAAAAATTTGAAACGACCCCTGCTTTTTGACATCAACGTGATAGACGTATTTTGCTTTTTTTAATGTGGGCGGGACAATGAGATCTGCTAAGAAAAAATTACCTATTCCAATGAGTGATGCCACGGTAACCAAAACCACCGCCAGGCGTTCAGTACTAATGCCCGTGGCATACATGGCAATGAGTTCCGAATTTTTGGCCAAGGCAGTGAGCGCAAACATGCTTGCCATAAGACAGGCTACGGGTACCATTTGAGAAATAACAAAAGGACCTTGAAGAAGTGTAAATTGGAGAAGAGCCACGGAAAGCCCCTCTTTCATCGAACGCTGAAGAATATCGACCAGAAGAAAAAGCGAAGTAAACGTAGAGAGCGCAATGAGAAAATAAAGAAGGAACTCTCGCGTGATATATCGGTCGATGATTTTCATCTCTTCATCATAGCACTGCTACTAGAGTAAATTCAACGGATCTACATCGATTTGAATAGAAGGCTGTTTTGAGAGAAACCGATCCTGTTTGAGAAGCTGATTTAAGAAAGCTCTAGCGAGCTTATAAGAAGGGCTTTTAAGAAGAAGATGGAATCGATATTTATCTTTAAGTTTAGAAAGTGGAGCTGGGGCGGGCCCAAGAAGCTCTAGAGCAGCAAACTCAGGAGTACTTTTTAGGATGGACTGACATAGACGAGAGAGCTCTTGAATTTTGGCATATCCCTTTTTTTCTAAAGAGTGGGAAGTTTTAAAATGAATGAGCTTAGAAAAAGGAGGATACTGAAGTTCCTGCCGTTCTTTAAGCTCTGTTTCGTAAAAACCAAGAGTGTCATGTGTTTTTGCAAACTGGAGACTATAATGAGAGGGATTAAAGGTTTGAATGATGACCCTTCCCCCTTTTTCTCCTCGCCCTGCTCTCCCGGCCACTTGAGTTAAAAGCTGAAACGTCCGTTCGGGGGCTCTAAAATCTGGAACATGTAATCCGATATCCGCTAGAATAACCCCAACCAAGGTGACATTCGGAAAATCATGGCCCTTGGCCACCATTTGAGTGCCAATTAAAATATCTGTTTTTTGTTTTGAAAAGTCCGATAAAATTTTTCCTAATGTTTCTTTTTTTTGTGTCGAAGACCTATCCATTCGGGCAATGCGAGCTTCGGGATAAAATCGGCGAAGTTCTTCTTCTACTTTTTCTGTTCCCAGTCCCAGAGAAGTAAAAGAGGAGGATTTACAATCTGGGCAACGAGAGCTTATCAAAAGGGTGTGAAAACAATAATGGCAAATGAGTTTTTGTTGTTTGGTATATACCGTTAAAGAGACAGAGCAGTGAGGGCATTTAGCACTGTAGCCACATTCTTGACACAACTGCACAGCTGCATAGCCCCTTCGATTTAAAAGAAGAATGGCTTGGTTTTTGTGAAGCAACGTTTCTTCAAGAGCCTTGAGTAAAGGATCTGAGAAAATAACCTGGGTCGGTGACCCCTGGGTCTTTTTCAAGTCTACAATTTCAACCAGAGGAAGAGGATAGCTGGAGATTCGTTCAGGGAGACGTAAAAGTTTTATTTTTTTTTGTTGAACATTAAAATAAGATTCTAGGGCTGGAGTTGCAGATCCCAAAATAACCACAGCTTTTTCAAGCTGACCTCGAATGAGGGCCATGTCTTTAGCGTTATAACGCACCTTTTCTTCTTGTTTAAATGAGCTATCGTGTTCTTCGTCAATGACGATCACGCCGATATTTTCAAAGGGGGCAAAGAGAGCACTCCTGGCCCCAAGAGCGATAGAAGCTTTTTTATTTTTAATCTTAAGCCACTCTTCTCTTCGTTGGGCGGAAGTTAAGCGGCTATGTAAGACGGCGATCTTTCCTGGAAAACAGCTTTCAAAACGACTTAAAAGCTGGGGCGTAAGAGAAATTTCGGGAACAAGAACAAGGGCCTCTTTTTTTTGCGTTAAGGCTTCTTGAATAATGCGTAAATAAATTTCTGTCTTTCCGCTTCCCGTAACCCCATGTAGCAAGAATGGGGAGAAGCATTTTTCTGTTAAAGCTTTTTTAAGTTCTTCTAAAATTTCTTTTTGAGAGGGGGTGAGGAGGATTGTTTCTTTTTCTTCTGGGGATAAGCTTTCTAATAGGTAGGGTTTAACTTTTTTAGATTTTTGTACTTCAAAATTAGGAAGGGCCATCTTTAAAACTTCTCCTAAGGGCGCTGCATAGTGAGAAGCCATGCGTTTTAGAAACTCAAGCATCTGGTGAGAAAAAAGTGGAGTTGGATCAGGACTATCTAAGATGGTTTTTAAATTTTTATAAGGAGAAGTTGAAAACCCAACCACGGTCCCTAAAAATTTTCTATTTTTAAAGGGAACAAGAACTCTGAATCCTTCCTGAAGGCGGTCTTTAAGAGCAAGAGGGATTTCATAATGAAATGTATGAAGGAGTGGAAGAGGAACGGCAACCTCAGCAACTTTGGGTAAGCCCTCAGTTTTGGAAGGAATAGTCATAGGGGTTTAACGATACTCTAAAATGAACTTTTCTAAAACTTCTTTCATGTAAGACGTTTCTTCGCTTACAGAAGTGGTGTTTATTTTTGATATTTTCTGAGCATCAAATATGTCTTTGGAAAATTTGGGATTAACCAAAGTTTTAGTGCTGTCGGATTCAATCGTAATCCCAGGGACCTCTCCCTCTTGAATTTCTATTTTTTGGGGGTAGCGAAAAAAAGTTTTTTTAAGAGGTAAAATAGGTATTTCTCGATAGTTTTGAAAAACAAAGGTCCTTCCCCCTATTTCCATTTTTTGAGGTAGAAATAAATCTTTTTCAAACCAAATCTTTTGAGAGCCAGATGGGGCAGTCAAAAGAAGTACGACATTTTTTTCAAGCTTTTGAGGAGTTGCTTTTTCAATTTTTCCTAGGCGTACCAAAGAAATAGTTCCTTCAATGTTCCAATCCTTTTCTTTGGATCCCTTGTCATCCCCGCGCAAGCGGGGATCAGAGGCAGCTTCTTCCTCCTCTTTTTCTTCAGCCGATATAAATTCGTTGTGTGAAAGGCTTTGAATGAGAGAGGGAAAATCAGTTGCAAAAAAGAGAGCGGGCCAGGCATTTAGAGGAACAGAAGGCTTAGTTTCTATGGTTTTATTATAAATGACCTTGTTGGCTTTTGCAGTTCTAAGGAGCGTGTAAGAAACATCTTGGCATACATAGTCAAATCGAGACATGTTTAAGAGCGCAGAAATAGAAATTTTTTCTTCGCAATCAAATGCTTTAGGAGAATAAAACCCTTCCAAAAAATGAAGCGTTTGAGAAAGCTGGACTTCTTTCAGAAATTTTCGAGAAGAAACATTATTTTGCAACACCGTCTTCGCAGGAAGAAGGAAGGCAGTTGCAGTTGTCGTCCAAAGCCAGCAAGTTAAGAGAAGCAAGCTTATAAATGTTTTGGACATAGAAAAGGAGATATGTTCATGAGAGCGAATACCCTTTAGAGCGATCATGAACATATCTCCTTTTCAAAGTTCTAAGCGCTTAATAGCCTGTGTTAGTCGTTCTCTGAATTCTGGTCGTTTGAGCGCATAATACAAATTCGCCTCCAAAAATCCAAATTTATCTCCCGCATCAAATCGTACCCCTTCATAACGATAGCCCAAAATTTTTTGCTGAGTAGAAAGTTTCACCAATGCATCTGTAAGTTGAATTTCTCCTCCTTGGCCCGAAGATAGGTTTTCAAGAATTGGGAAAATTTCTGGAGTTAAAACATAGCGACCAATAATGGCTAAATTGGAGGGGGCGTGATCTTGTGCTGGTTTTTCAATGAGCGTTTGAATATCATAAATTCTTGGATTTTTTTTTCTTTGAGTTGCGTCAGCGATTCCATACAAAGGAGTTTGATTTTTTTCAACTTCCATCAGGGCGATGACAGATGATTTTTCTTCTTCAAAAAGCTGCATCAGCTGCTGAATACAGGGAACCCGAGCGTCCACCAGGTCATCTCCAAGAAGAACTGCAAAAGGTTCATTGCCCACCAAGTCTTTTGCACACAGAATGGCATGGCCTAAGCCCAAGGGTTTTTTTTGGCGAACCGTGACAATGCTGGCAAGCTTAGCCAAAGACTGCATCTCTTCTAAAAGTTTTTCTTTTTTTCGATCCTTAAGAATGGTTTCGACTTCAATTTGTGTATCGAAATAATCTTCGATGACCTCTTTCCCGCGAGCATTTACAAAAATGATTTGTTCAATGCCACTTTGGACCGCTTCTTCAACGATGTATTGAATGGAAGGCTTATCCACAATGGGAAACATTTCTTTGGGAACTGTTTTGGTTGCAGGAAGAAAACGTGTTCCTAGTCCAGCTACAGGAACAACGGCTTTCTTAATTTTTTTC
>JACPSU010000005.1:0-3544 GCA_016193105.1 Deltaproteobacteria bacterium
TGGGTCGAAGACCCTCGGGTCGCAGACCCTTGGGTCGGAGCCCCTTAGGTTTTGGAGCTTCCACCGCAGCCAATTTTTTGGAATGAAACTCTGTTACGGAAATCTGGGGAGATTGGGCCAGTGACCCTTCCTTAAGAAACTCTTCAAATGCCGCTGCTGGACGCTGTCTATAGGTGATACATAATTTTTGACAGCGGGTTTGTAACAGATGAAGAAACTTCTTCGCTTCTTCTTTATGGTCACTTTGCGTCTTAAATACAGTGGTTTGAAATATTTGATTTAGATAGGCCTTCTCTTCATCGCTTAACAAAGAGGGGGGGAGAGCCAGAGGAAGAGTAAGAAAAGAAGCCCCACACAAAAACACCCTCTTCATATGCGGGAATACCATGGTATTGGGATGCCACTCTAAAAGCGACACACACTCATGATTTTCTTGGGAAGAATTCCAAAAAGAAAAAGGGACTTGAGCTCGCCCCAAAACAGATTCTAGCTCTTGCCTGTAATCAGCAAGCCGCGTGCAAAACACAAAAAGAGAAGAAGCTGGATGGCCTGCCTGAAGCGCTTTTTCAAGGTGTGCGCCCATCAACTCCACTTCTTGTTCGAGAGTTTGAGTCTCAAACACAGAGGGGATTTGAGTTGGCTTTTCAAGTTCTGCATGAGACAGCTGTTCGATTTCCACTCTCTTTGAAAGAGCCTCTAAAAATATTTTTTGGAGATTGGAGAGCTGATAGGCCAAAATAAGTACTTTAGAAGGGAGTCCCTCAGGTTTAAAAGAGGGGCTTTGAAGATTTTGAATGGCTAACTCTAAACAATCCTCTTGGTCTAAGATCCCCTTCTTTTGAGAATATCGCTCATAGAGTTTGGCCAATTTTAAAAAATGCTCTGAAAATCCCTTTGTTTCATGACAGGCCTTGGTAAAGTCTTGGGCAGCTATTCTTTTATCTTTTAAAGATCTAAAGAGCTCTTTTGTAACATCTTCAAATTCGGCAGGCACTTGCCAGTCGGGGAAAAGAGCTTCACGCATTTTTTTTAAATAAAAACGCTGATCATAGGGAGTAAGCACTCTCTGTACCGAAGGAGAAAGGCTTCTATAAACCAATTGCTCAAAGGGAAGAATCGCAGAACGAGCATCTTGCCCACGCGTGGGGTGATACGAGGCTTGAAGCTCTGCTTGAAAGCGAAATGTAACTAAAGGATCACACGTAACAATCCAATGTTGGGGCCAATGTTGCGCCATATCTGAATTTTTTCATTTTATGTTTTCAGGAGGGAAGAAAGACTGTAAATGTGGTGCCCCTGCCGACTTCACTTTGAACGTCTATTTTACCTTTGTGAAGATCTACAATTTGTTTACAAATAGAAAGCCCAAGACCTGTTCCTTTTTCTCCATACGTCGGTTGGGGAGAAAGCCTGGCAAAGCGATCAAAAATCCTGGGAAGCTCATTTTGAGGAATCCCTACTCCCTCATCATGAATGGAAAGAGAAATCCCCCCTTTGACCTTTTTTAAATGAATGGTAATTTTTTTACCCAAAGGGGTAAATTTAATAGCATTGGTTAATAAATTTTCTAATACTTCTAAAAGCCGGGCCGGATCGGCTAAAATTTTAGGAAGGGTCGCCGACCCAACTTCTTTGTCGATTTGAACATCAACGACGATCTTTTTAGATTCTGCTGCCATTTGGTTCATACGAAATACCTCTTCTACAAGTTTATCTAGGGCTACTTTTTCAAGTTCTAGCCCCATCTTTCCAGTTTCAATTTTAACCACATTCAAAAGATCTGAAATTAAATTAAAAACGCCCTGGGCCTCTTCTTTAATTTTTTTGATTTGTTCTAATTGTTCAGGGGCAAGAGAGGCTTTATTCTTAAGAATCGCCTCTACTGTTCTTTCAATCCGAGAGACCGGAGATTTAATATCGTGGCTCGCCATCCCTAAAAATTGATTTTTAAGCTCATTGAGCTCCTTGAGTTCATCCAGCGCCTTTTTAAGCCGAAGCGCACTGTTGACCCTGGCTTCTAACTCTTTAATATCAAAGGGTTTGGTCACATAGTCTTCTGCTCCTAAAGAAAGCCCCTTCACTTTGCTTTCAATATCTTCTTTGGCCGTCACTAAAATAATAGGGATATTTTTAAAATGTGTCCTTTCTTTTTTTAAAATCTCACACACTCGAAATCCGTCGATATCTGGCATCATAATATCGAGCAAAATGACGTCTGGGCGTTCTCGTTCTGCTTTATCAACAGCTTGTCTTCCGCCATAAGCCAAAACGGTCTGAAATCCCTTGGCAGTAAAATATTGATTTAAAATATCCACGTTTTCTTTCACATCATCGACAATTAAAATTTTCTCTTTCATATTAGGCTGCCTCCAAAAGTTTTTCGGAATATCTAAACGGAATTTTAACTATAAATAAGGTCCCTTTTCCTTTCGTACTTTCGACGTGAATTTCTCCTCCCAAAATTTCGACAAATCGTTTAGAGATAGCAAGCCCTAGTCCCGTCCCCCCTGGCTTACTTTGAGCTTGGTTATTAAATTCGTCAAAAATGGTTAAAAGCCTTTCAGGCTCAATCCCAGCTCCGGTATCTTCAACGGAAAATAAAAGAGATGTCTCTTCAGCACTGGCAGAAACCTTAATTTTCCCACGCTCTGTGTGACGAGTGGCATTCGACAAAAGATTCAATAAAATACGTTTGATTTTAGGACGGTCTGTTTTAAGGGTCGGCAAATGCGTTTGAATTTCTTTTAAAAGCGCCACCTTTTTCCCATGAAGAAGCACTTCTGTCGCCTCTAAACACTCATCTAAGAGAGACTCAAAGGAGAACTCTTCAACGACGATTTCTGTTCGGCCCGCTTCCATTTTCGAAAAATCTAAAATGAGATTAATCATTTGCAAAAGCTCTTTTCCACTTTTTAAAACAGAATTTAAATTTTTAATCTGCTGAGGCGATAACTTTCCATTATCGTCGGATAAAATGACTTGTGTAAATCCAAGAATGCTATTTAAGGGGGTTTTAAAATCATGGGACATATTGGACAAAAACTCAGATTTTTCTTCACTGGCTTTCATGAGTCGAACATTGGCATGTGCTAAAGCCTCATTGCGCTCCTCCACTTTCTGCTCTAGGGATAAAATACTTTGAGTCATAAGCGACCCCAAGAAAAGTCCAAAGAGAGCAAAAAGAACCGTAAATCCTAAGACAGTGCGATACGCCGAATAACGAATGTGAGAAATGGTGCGATTCGCATCTTGCATCTGGGTAGATAAAATAGCTTGAACTTCAAGGCTGACTTGTGCCCCTTTTTCATAGGCCTCCTCTAATTGCTCCAACTGAAGCCCCAAAGTTCCAAGTTTTGAAATCTCATCTTCGCTAATCAAGAACACCCCTTCTTCTCCTTCCACACGTTCAGTAAATTTTCGATAGTCCTGAGAAATATCGCCCAAAATTTTGACTGCGGCTTTCTTCATCTGCGCAGAGGACACCAGTTTTTTGTGGTTTAAAGAAAATTGTCTCATATAAACACGAAATTTTTCTTTATTTTTA
>JACPSU010000005.1:3603-7224 GCA_016193105.1 Deltaproteobacteria bacterium
CTTTGCTCGGGGGTTAAAGACAGAGGAGTAGAGAGTGCAGCTTGATATAAATACCGTTGCTCAAGCAAAATAACTTGGGCTGCAATATTCCAAAATTGAAATTCGTGGTGTTGGCTGAAAAGCTCAGACAAACGGTTAAATTTTTCGACGATTCCCTCTACCCATTGATTCGCCTCATCAATTTGATCATAACGTGTTTTTGCCAGGTTGAGTTGATTTTCGTGCGCTTGAATGAGGACGCTACTGACCTCTCCAAATTTCTTTTGTGAAGCTTGAATTTCCTTCCAAAGCTCTTTCATCTCATAAGACAAAGAAATATCTCTCCCCATAGATTGAACAAGGGCTTGAGCCTTATCAAATTCCGCATCAAATTGGCGTTTTAAAAAATAAAGTTTCTCAGCTTTTTGCTCCAACGCATATTGAATGGCCAAGGCTCTGGAAAATTCCATCGAATGGAGAGCATTCACCATCGCCGAGGCCAAGGGATAGCTTGTTTTAGCCACAGAATGAAAAAGATGATATGCACGTTGAACATCTCGAAAAGCAACCACTCCCGTACTTAAAATCAGAAAACTCATCACCCCCACCATTCCTAAAAGCTTTTTGCGAAGCGTGAGATTTTCAAAAATACTCTTTAGTTTCAATAGGTTAAGTTTTATTTTGCTTCTATCCAAAGTTTTTTCTCCTCGATACTGTCTATTTCGGATAAAGATTTCAATAACTTGAGCCCAACATTAAAATTAGATTAATGTGTGATTTTTTATCTGTTTTTAATTTTGGCTTTCGGAGGTACAATTAGAGTAAAGGGGAATAAGATTTAAAGTTAAAAAATAAGGGGGGTTGGATGAAAACGATTGTCCATAGGTTTTCCAAAAACTTTGGATGCATGGCGGAAAGTATCATAGTGGGGGTTTTTGTTCTTTTGTTCTTTACCCCCTTTGACTCTTTTGCCCAAAGTAGAAACGATGCAGCTCGTTCTGTGAATGCGCTTTTAAACTATGCCTCACGATCTGACCGTGAAGATCGAAATCGTACCTTAGAACGAGAACGATTTACATTGCCTAATCATGCAAGTCCTCTCGCCCATGCTGTATTGAGTGCCATTGCACAAACCGCGGGCTCTTCAGATACGATTAACCGCGGTCAACGTGCAGCAGCCATTCATGAAGCGATGAGTGAAGTCATTACGCCTTCTGAAATTGCAGGCAATGTCATTCATGAAGATAAGGGATTTTTTAAAGATAATAACGAAAGAGCTGAAAAAATAACAAAAGAAATGGCCAAAGCCATTGAAGAGAAACTCTCTAGTCATAATGATTTTAAACTGGCGGCTATAGATGGGAAAAAAGATTTCGTTGAACAAAGGGAAAAAGAACGTGAACAAAAATTTGAAGAAAAATTTGGGAACCGAGATCATAAAGATAGATCTGATTTTGTCAGCCAAATTACAAACTTTAATGATGGGAAAGAAGGCAAGAGCAAAGAGCTCGAACGCTTAGCGTTTAATAAAACAGACAACGGCAGATCTGGAAAAGGTGGAAAAGACAATGACAACAAGAGTGTCTCTGTAGCTTCAAAAGCTGAGGATAAGGTTGAAGCTAAAGATAACGCTAAATCGGATGATAAAAAGCCTGAAGATAAAGATAAAGGTAAAAAATAAGGAGATTACTTAAAAATTCCGAACATAAACATTTTTAAAACGCGAACCATCACAGAATAAGGAACAGGCTGTGTGACCACTCTCACACGGCCTTTTTTTATGGCCGCCACAATACCCTCGGGACTAGCAAACGGGGTATCTACCATCGAATAGGTATGATTCATCTGAGCTAGAAAGTGAGCATCGGACGTCCCAAACATAGGCCTTCCTGTTTTTTTCGAAAGCGCGATCGCTTTTCTGTTAAAATTAATCCACGGTCTATAAAAATGGCAGTGTTCAATGGCATCAAATAGATCAATATGTTTCACCAAATTCCCCTGAAGCGTAGTCAAGGCTGGGAAAAAAGGATGCGCCCCGATAATCAACACATGAGGGGATCTTATCGTCTCTAAATCTCGAAAAGATCGAAATCCAATGGGGCCCAAGTAATTAATAATCAAAACATGTTTTCCTTCGATCGTCGCTTCGACCCCTGGCAAAAGCAAAATCCCTCGGTGAGCCGCATATTCTCTCAGATAGGGACTATAGGTAATCTTATCATGGTTTGTAATCGACAAGACTTGGAATTTCAGACTTGCAGCATAATCAATAAGATCTTCTGCTGAATGACGGACAGGCATTTGAGCAGAAATGATCTGAAGAGCCTTGTTTTTGCTCACACCTGCTCTCTGACACAATCGCTCAACCTGTTGGTTAGGTGTGCAGGTCACTACAATCATTCCATGAAACTCTTTATCATAGCCGGCCTCAAACAGAAGAGCCGCTTCTACCAAGACCAAAGGCTGGCCTTGGTCAAAGTACTTCCTAATTTGAGCGCGCGCACGCTCCATGATGAGAGGATGGGTAATCGTCTCCAAAAGTTTTCGTTTTTTTGCGTCTAAGAACACCATCTCTCCTAGTTTTTGGCGATTGAGCTCTCCGGAGGAGTCAAAGACCCCCTCTCCAAAAACTTCCTTAATTCTTTTCCACCCCTCTTCACCCTTTTGACAAATTTCTCGAGAAATCAAATCCGCTTCAATCACAGGAACTCCCCATTTTCGAAAAAAGTCCGCCACAGTTGATTTTCCTGTGGAAATTCCACCGGTTAGACCATACGCTTTGGGCAAAGAAGCCATGAGCTTCAAGTTTAACAAAATAGAGAAATTTGTGGTATAATAAAAAGACAATCAGCATGTAGGCAGTATATAGGCAAAGTGTAGGGGGTATCGTTAACATTCCATGAAGTTTGTGCCTCAAAAATTTGGCAAATTTACACTCTTAGACAAAATCGCCAGTGGCGGTATGGCTGAGATTTTTATGGCCCAAACACTAGGCCCAGGGGGCTTTGAAAAAATTGTAGCCTTAAAGCGCATTCTTCCTTCATTTAGTGGTCATCAAGAATTCATATCGATGTTTATTGAGGAAGCCAAAATCACAAGCCAGCTCACCCATAGCAATATTGTTCAGATTCATGAGTTTGGAGAAGTTGACAACACCTATTACCTCTCCATGGAATTTATCGATGGAAAAAATCTTCGCCAACTTTTATCTCGCTGTGAAGAACTCAAACACCCCATGCCTTTAGAACATGCTGTTTTTATTACCCATAAAATTTGTGAAGGTTTGGATTATGCCCACCGTTTTCAAGACAAAAAAGCACAGGAATCTCTTCACATTATTCATCGAGATGTCAGCCCCCAAAATATTCTGGTCTCTTACGAAGGAGAAATTAAACTCATCGACTTTGGGATTGCTAAAATTAAAGCTCACGAGGGAAGAACCAAATCGGGCGTATTGAAAGGCAAGTTTAGCTACATGTCTCCCGAACAAGCCAGCGGAGAACCGATAGACCAAAGAAGTGATATTTTTTCCATTGGAATTATTCTTTTTGAGCTACTCACCAGACAAAGACTTTTTGCTGGCCCCAACGATGCAGCCACGCTCAAAAAAATTCAAGAAGCAAAGATCCCAGCGCCTAGTCT
>JACPSU010000025.1 GCA_016193105.1 Deltaproteobacteria bacterium
AGTTGTTTACCGATATGGCCCATATTGCAGGACTCATTGCAGCAGGCCTTCATCCCAGTCCTGTTCCGCATTCTCATTTTGTGACTTCTACAACGCATAAAACTCTTCGAGGACCCAGGGGCGGGTTGATTCTTTGCACACACGAATTTGAAAAAGCGATCAATAGTCGGATTTTTCCTGGAATTCAGGGCGGCCCTTTGATGCATGTGATTGCCGCAAAAGCTGTAGCTTTTAAAGAAGCCTTGATGCCTGAATTTAAAGAATATCAAAAACAAACACTTAAAAATGCCAAAGCACTGTGCGGAGCTTTAATCGAAAAAGGGTATTCAGTCATTTCAGGAGGAACAGACAATCATTTATTTATGATGGATTTATCTAAAACGGAGCTTACCGGGAAAGATGCTGAGATTATGCTGGATTTAGCTGGAATTACAGTCAATAAAAATACCATTCCTTTTGAAACACGGCCTCCTATGGTGGCTAGTGGGGTGCGGATTGGAACGCCTGCGTGTACCACACGTGGAATGAAAGAATCTCAAATGAAACAAATTGCAGAGTTTATCGATCGCGCTCTTAAATCTCAACAAGATGAGAAAATATTGAGTGAAATCAAGGGGGACGTAAAAGCCCTCTGTGCCCAATTTCCTTTTTATATAAACCCTTAGCAGTCTGTTCAGCTGACTTTACAATTTCTTAAAATTTTAGTAGGGTAATCTTCAATGAAATGCCCATTTTGTAATCATTTAGAAAATCGAGTGATTGATTCGAGACTCTCTCGTGAAGGCGATATTACACGTCGTAGACGTGAATGTGTACAGTGCGATAAGCGCTATACGACGTATGAACGTATTGAAGAGATTCTACCTATGGTAGCAAAAAAGGATGGTCGTCGAGAACCCTTTGATCGGCTTAAAATTTCAGCAGGAATTCAGAGGGCTTGTGAAAAACGCCCAATTAGTGTAGAGAAAGTGGAACATCTGATTTCGGAGATTGAGCGATATTTTCAAGACAAGGGAGAAAAAGAAATCTCGAGTCAAGACATTGGGCGATTGGTGATGGAAAAATTAAGAGCTTTGGATGAAGTAGCCTATGTTCGATTTGCTTCTGTATATCGCGAATTTAAAGATATTAGTGAGTTTGTGAATGAACTAAAGAATTTAAAAGATGTTGAGAATGCACAAAAACCCCATCAAAGTGCATTTGGTAAGTGATAGAAAATTTTAATCCCCCTAATTGATAGAAAAGTGAGGTAAGACCTATGTTACAAGAACATATTCCTTATATGAAAATGGCGTTGGATTTGGCCAGACATGGAGAAGGATTGACCAGCCCAAATCCTATGGTGGGAGCACTGATTGTGAAAGATGGTGAAATCGTCGGGCGAGGATTTCATTTAAAAGCTGGAGAAGATCATGCAGAAATTATTGCTTTAAAAGAAGCAGGAGAGAGAGCTAGAGGAGGTATTCTCTATATTACTTTAGAACCTTGCTGCCATGTAGGAAAAACAGGTCCTTGTACGGAAGCGATTGTGAAAGCCGGCATTCGAAAAGTGGTGGTAGGAATGCAAGACCCTAATGATCTTGTGAATGGAAAAGGAATGCGAGAGCTCAAACGATTGGGCGTTGAAATTGAAGCAGGGGTGTTGGAGAAAGAATGCCAAGAACTTAATGAATTTTTTACTTTTTGGATTAAACACCAAACTCCTTTTGTGATTTTAAAAACAGCCTCTACATTAGATGGCAAAATTGCAACCTTTAAAGGAGAGTCCAAATGGATTACCTCAGAAGAGTCCAGAAATATGGTGCAATCCTTACGCAATAAAGTGGATGCAATTATTGTGGGGATTGGAACCATTATGACGGATAATCCTTCTTTGTCATTGCAAAGTAATAAAGATCGTATGAATCCGTTAAGAATTGTGGTGGATTCTAAACTTCGAATTTCTCCTAGGGCCAAGGTGCTCAAAGTGGATGAAAAACATCGCACCATGGTTGTAACTACTCGAAAAGCTACTTTGAAAAAGAGAAAAGCATTGGAGCGAAAAGGGGTTGAAGTTGTGGTGGTCCCAGATAAGCGAGGTAGAGTCTCTATCGTTTCTCTTTTAAAACTTTTGGGCAAACAAGGTGTTTTGTCGGTATTGGTTGAAGGGGGAGCTGAAGTGAATGCCTCTTTCTTAAAAGAAAAGTTGGCCCATAAGATTTATACTTTTATGGCTCCTCGAATTTTAGGAGATGACGCTTTGGGAGCCTATTCCAATATGGGCTTAAGTGATTTGGATCAAGCGATTAAAATTAAAAATGTACGCATGGAGAGCGTTGGAAAAGATTTTCTAATTCAAGGCTATTTTTAAAACATGTTTAGCGGCATTGTTGAAGCGCTAGGGCAGGTGACCGAGATTTCATCGAAAGGGGCCTGGAGCAATACCCGAATATTGATCCAAGCCCCTTTCGATTTTAGAGAGGACATTGAGCAGGGGCATAGTGTAGCTGTGAATGGAGCTTGTTTGACAGTGGTTGGGTCAGCGACCCTTGCCTGGGTTCAACAACAAAGTTCTTTTTGGGTGGATGTCTCCCCAGAAACGTTAGAGAAAACCTATTTTAAAGAGCTCAAAGCGGGAGACAAAGTGAACTTGGAAAGACCCTTGAAACTTTCAGATCGTTTGCATGGGCATTGTGTGACAGGACATATTGATGGGGTTGGGAAAGTCGTGGTTGTGGACAAACAAGATGAGTTTTTAAAGCTTACGATTGAACTTCCTCAAATCTTAGCGGCGGATATTGTTCAAAAGGGATCGCTAGCGGTGGATGGTGTGAGCTTGACGGTGAATGAGTGTAAAGGGAATGAAGTTCAAGTGATGTTGATTCCTGAAACTCTTCACAAAACGACTTTGGGACAAAAAAAAGAAGGAGATTTTGTTCAAGTAGAGTTAGATATCATTGGAAAATATATTAAAAAATGGGTGAAAGCATGAATACCATTGAAGAAGCATTAAAAGATTTAAAAGAAGGCCAAATAGTTATTTTGGTCGATGATGAGGATCGAGAAAATGAAGGAGATCTCATCTGTGCAGCTCAAAAGGTTACGCCTCAAATTATTAATTTTATGGCGCGCTATGGTCGGGGGCTCATTTGTTTGGCCCTTGAAGAAAAGAGAGTTGAAAAACTAGACCTTCCTATGATGACCTCTCGCAATCACTCGCGCTTTGGTACAGCTTTTACAGTTTCTATTGAAGCACGAGAAGGGGTGACAACGGGTATCTCTGCTCAAGATCGTGCGATAACGATTCAAACCGCCGTTCGAGAGGATGTAGAGCCCCGTGATTTGGTAACGCCAGGCCACATTTTTCCTCTGAAAGCTAAAAAAGGGGGGGTGCTCGTACGAGCCGGGCAGACGGAAGGTTCGGTAGATTTGATGATGCTTTCGGGTCTGAAGGGGGCAGCCGTAATTTGTGAAATTTTAAATGAAGATGGAACCATGGCCAGGTTGCCTGATCTCAAAAATTTTTCTAGAGAGCATAGCCTTAAAGTTGTTTCAATTGCAGATTTAATTCGATATCGCCTGCAACATCAAAGACTGGTGCGAAGAGTAGCGCAAGCCAAACTTCCCACTCGATTTTCAGTTCCGGGAGGAGAAGAATTTGAAGTGATTGTGTATGAAAATGATGTGGATCAAAAAAATCATATTGCTCTTGTGAAAGGGGATGTTCGAAAAGAATCTGCTGTTTTAGTTCGAATGCATTCCGGATGTATGACGGGAGATCTTTTTGGATCTTTACGATGTGATTGTGCCGATCAAATGCAAGCATCCCTAAAACAAATTTCACGAGCAGGCTGTGGCGCGCTTCTTTACATGCAACAAGAGGGGCGGGGCATTGGGCTTGCCAATAAAATTAAAGCCTATGCACTTCAAGATCAGGGGTACGATACCGTTGAAGCCAATGAGAAATTAGGATTTAAAGCAGATCTGAGAGATTACGGGTTAGGAGCACAGATGCTTTTGGATTTAGGAATTAAATCCATTCGACTTTTAACCAATAATCCTAAAAAAGTGATTGGGCTAGAAGGTTATGGGCTTGAAATTATTGAGCGTGTTCCCATCCAAGTGGGGGTACAAAAACAAAATGTGGAGTATCTTCAAACGAAGAGAGAAAAATTAGGGCATTTTCTAGAGATTCCCCAATAACGATTTTATGAAAACATGGGAAGGGTCGATGACCCAAGGGCATATGAGTGGAGAAAATTTAAAACTGGGTGTGATTGTTGCTCGTTTTAATCATTTTATAACCAATCAGCTTTTATCGGGGGCTTTAGACACATTAAAGCGTCATGGTGTTTTAGAAGAGCATATTGAAGTTGTTAAAATTCCAGGATGTTTTGAAATGCCTGTGGCAGCTAAAAAAATGATTCGGCGAGGATATTTTGATGCATTGGTCTGCTTGGGGGCTATTATTCGAGGAGAAACAACTCATTATGATTTGGTTTCCGAGGAGTGTGCACGCGGTCTCAATACCTTGTCTCAAGAATTTGAGATGCCCATTGGATTTGGGGTTGTGACAGCAGAAAACATGGAACAAGCCATGAATCGAGCTGGAGGAAAAGAGGGAAATAAAGGAAGTGAGGCAGCTTTGGCCGCATTAGAGATGGTGTCATTATTTCTGGAACTGAAAAAGGGACAGTAAAAAACTATGGGTGAACGTCGAAAATCTAGAGAAGTGTTGTTGCAGCTTTTGTTCCAAGCAGAAGTGAATGCACCCAATACAGAGAAGTTTTTGGAACATTTTCCTCAAGCTCCAGAAGTAAGTGGGCGGTCTGAAAGATTATTTGTTGAAATATGGGAAAAAAGAAAAGCTCTCGATTATACCATTGAAGAAGCTTCTCAAAACTGGAAGGTGAGTCGCATGAGTTTGGTAGATCGAAATATTTTGCGTTTAGCTTGTTATGAGCTTTTGTATTGTAAGGATGTGCCCATGGAAGTTGTTTTTGATGAAGCGATTGAAATTGCAAAACGTTATGGGACGGAAGACTCTCCCAGTTTTGTAAATGGAATTTTAGATAAGGTTCGGAAAAGTCAGCCACTCTGAAAAATTGTCCCCTTTATTATAAACCACATTTTGATAATCTTGTTGAAGGGTCTTCGTGACTGGGCCAGGTTTTCCATCCCCAATTTTGTTGCGATCGATTTCTCGAATAGGTGTTACTTCTGCGGCGGTGCCTGTAAAGAAAATTTCATCGGCAGAGAATAGGAATTCTTTTTTGAAGTCTTTTTCTGTGACAGCCCATCCTCGTTTTTTCGCTAATGTGATGACGGTATCTCGTGTAATACCTTCTAAAATATAATTTTTTGTTGGCGTTGTGATTTGTCCTTTATGAATTACAAAAATATTTTCTCCGCTGCCTTCTGCAATATTTCCATGGGGATCAAGCATAATGGCTTCATCAAAACCCTGTCGGACAGCTTCCATTTTAGCCATTTGAGAATTTACGTAACCTCCTGTAATTTTGGCTTTGGCCAGCTGGGGATGTCCCAATTGCTTTGCATAGGAAGAAATCATTGTACGAACCCCATTTTTAATGCCATCTTCCCCTAAATAAGCCCCCCAGGGCCAAACCATCAGTGCCACATGAATGGGAAGGCCAATGGGATTAAGACCCATGCGTCCTGCTCCAACAAAAGCCAGTGGGCGGATATAGCACTCCTCCAGTTTATTGATTTTAATGGTTTCAATGATGGCTTTGTGAAGTTCATGTTGTTTAAAAGGGACTTCAATTCCTGAAATTTGTGCGGATTTATAAAAACGATTGAGATGTTCTGTTAAGCGAAAAATACCTGGACCTTTATGAGTTTTATAGCAACGAATGCCTTCAAAAATACCCAGTCCATAGTGAAGAGTATGTGTTTGAATAGGGACGATAGCTTCGTTCCAATGTACGAATTTGCCATTGATCCAAATGTATCCCGACTTTTGCATAAAAGTGCCTTCACTAAACCATATTCATTACAGACGCTCAAGCAAAAATAATATTCATTACAGACGCTCAAGCAAAAATAGCAGGCTGTTGAAAAAGGTTCATCTGCGTCGTTGCCCTCGTTGTCTCTCCTTCGATGTACCGCTTAAGTACACCTCAGTCGTGCCTCCTCGGGCGCCTAGCATCTGAACCTTTTTGAACAGCCTGTCCAAAGTAGACTTTTTCAACAATCTGTTAGTCTAAAGCCTCTGTCATTACAGAGTAAATTTCAGAAGCACTTTTATGCTGATTCCTATCTTCTAGGTGTATGGAGTAATAATAGCGTGTACCTTTGGAGAGTTTTTCTAAAATGAGAGTATGGTTGCGAGTGAATTTTTGAGATACGTTTTTTTTTGTTAGAAAAGTGGGCAGGGGAACTTTTCCCCACGTGAGAGAACTTTTGCAGGGACGGTCCGTCCCCCATTCTATTTTAATGCGATCTGCTGAGCGTACAGCAATCACAGGGCCGTCGGTTATTTTGGGGAGAGAAGGTTTTTTAGACACCTCATTTTGGGTTACAAAGGATGCATAAGAAGAGGTGACCCTGTGGTGTGTTTCATCTTCAGCTTTGACTTGGTAATAATAGCGTGTGTTGGGGGTGAGATCTTCGATAGAAATAATGTGAATTTTTGTGTCTACATCTTCAGTCATCGTTTTTGGTTTTAGTCCGTGGGTTCCATAGGTGATGTGACTTGAAGTGGGTTTATTGGTTTCCCAGCTGATAGTGACTTTATAGGGAGACAGAATAAAGACTTGGGGAGGGGCCATCATTTTTAAAAGGGTATCATGAATTTCTTCTAAGCTGTCTGTTTTAAAGGAGTAAAGAAGGCTCTCAGATGCTTTTCCATGAATATCTTTAGCTAGGATTTTAAAATAATATTCTGTGGCGGGTTTGAGTTTTTTAAGAGTGAGAGTGTGCCCATCAGCGAGAGAGGGTGAAGAAAGACTCAGACCTAGTTTTTGTGTAGGGCCATAAAGAAGGGTGCCCGTACTTTTGGATTCTGTTGTCCATTCTATGGTGGCTTGGTTCGCACGAATATCGCCAATGGCCGGTTCTAAAATTTTAACTTGAGCATCCGCAGGTGAGAGAAAAAACAAGCAAAGCATATGAATGATGGGGAATTTAAAATGCATGAAAAGTCCTCGTGAGCCCGGCCATAACTCCAAAAGATTCACTTTGAGCAATTAATCCTCGGCTTAAACCTAAATCAAATTGCCAGGATTGTCGAATATACGAAAGTCCTGTTTTAAAAGCTGCTTGATTGACCCGGCCGCTCGGTTTTTCATAACGGCCTGCTATTTCTGATGAAAGTATAAAGTGTTGTTTAAAAAAAGATGAAGTGAAAGCTATTCCATAACTCAAGGCATCATTTTGGCCACCAGTTCTATCTCCAATAATTTCTAATCCAAGCTGAGTAAAACAATGTAAGGGGCCTAATTGCTTTCCAGATGCGGCCCATATAAATGCATCTGCGAGATCTGTTCCTGCATGATTTTGTATGGGGGCATTCGGTAATTTGGCACCAACTCGAACATTGAAAGAAGGCCAAGAGCTTTCTGATAAAAATTTAATTTTCGTAAAAAAACTAACATCCCCCCAGTCCTGGTATTCTTCAGATGTTGTTTTGATATATCGACGTATGTCCCAGTTGAGTTCGAAATCTATACGTTCTCCAATGCCAGCTAGAAGATTCAGCGAGGGACCATTGACTAAAGTTTTTGAGTCCGATTGGTTGTCGAATGCGATGGGCTCTTTCAAGTAGGTTCCTTTAGCGGTAGCAGCGATATTTCCTGTTTTAAAAATTTGATCATTGGGCGTTTTTAAGAAGCTTTGTGCAAATAAGATCTGTGGAAGAAGGAGTATAACAAAAAGCATCTCTATGACTTTATTCATTATTTCTGATTATGGTGAATCTGTTTGCTTCCCGCAAGTCATTTTGTTACAAGCACATCCTTTATGGTTTTGATATATTTGGCGCTTTTGGCAAGAATTTTGATGGCTGGCTATGAAAAACTGGTGGTCAAAAAACTAGGCCATCAGTCGGATAGCCTTTCAGCCACTTTTTTATTTTTTAGTTTGGCAACTCTCTTTTTATTACCCTGTATTTTTTTCGTTCCGTTTCCTCAGGACTTTTCTTTTTTGCGTTATGCTCTTTTGAGTAGCTTCATTTATTCTATTGCGGATCTTTTTTATTTAAAATCTTTATCCGAAGGAGAAGTCTCTTTAGTTGGTCCTTTGTATAATATTAATGTTTTTTTTGTTTTGGTTTTAACCGTTCTTTTTTTAGGGGAGGCCTTTTCTTTGGTTAAGGTTTTAGGAATTTTGCTTCTTTTTTATGGGGCCTCTTTTTTAAATAAGCAAAAAAATATTTTGTTTTCCTTAAAGGCTTTATTCCAAGATCCTGCATGTCGATGGATGATTGCCTGCTCTTTGATGACAGCGATGGGACGTACCATTGATGGTTTTTCAGTTCAGAAAATTCATCCCATTCACTATGCTTTTTGCTTGTATGTGTTTATCTCCCTCTTTTTGTTCTCATATATTTTCTTTACTCGGAAATTAAAAACCACTTGGCGGCTATTGAAACAAAAAACCAGCGCAGCCGTTCAATCTGGGGGCCTAAATTCTCTTTCTTATCTGTGTGCTTTATATACGTTTACGAAGCTTGAAGTCAGCGTAGCAGAGCCCATTTCTATGCTTTCTGTTGTTGTAACTGTGATTTTGGCTCATTTTATGTTTAGGGAGAAAATAAAAAGCCGTTTACTCGCGGCGGTTATTATGATACTAGGGGCATGGCTTTTGTTCTTATGAATAAAATAATATTGAATAAATTTTTCGTATTTGGCTTATTTGTTGCTGCACAATGTCCCTTTCTCATATCAGACTCTTTTGCTGCCATCCGCAACTTTGGGCAAGTAGATGATCTTATCTATAGGGGAGCAAGGCTTAGGAAGGGGGATAAAGGAGCAGATTATAAAGAATTAGCCGATTTAGGTATTGGGACCATTTTGAACTTAGAACGCTTTAATTCCGATGATGAGGGATTTTGTAATAAAAATGGTTTAACATCCGTTCGATTTCCCCTTATTCTTTTAGGACTTCCTGATGCGGATAAATTTTTTGATTATACTGTTCTTGAAGAAGCCTTTCAGTTTTTAGTCGATGAGGTGCAGAAGGGGCATAAAGTTTATATTCATTGTTACTATGGGAAAGATCGCACAGGATCTTTGGTCTCGGCATGGAACATCCGAAAAAATGCATGTGGAAAAGAGCGCTACAATAAAGATGATAAAGATGCGCTTTGGAAAAAAGTTGAAGACGATTTAACGGCCTATGGTTTTCATGATGATCTTTATCCGACCCTCAAAAATAGTATTCGCGCGTGGGTATATGAGCTCCCCTCCTGGATTTGTGCTCCCCCCACGTCTGAAGATCAGCATTGATTTTTACCTTTAAGTATATTATATAACTATTTAATTTCACTTAAATTTATGCCATTAGAATTTAACATTATTAACTCAGACTCTTCTTGTCGTGCAAGACTTGGCGAATTAAAAATTCGAGACCAAGTGGTCTCCACTCCTATCTTTATGCCGGTAGGGACAGCAGGGGCGGTAAGAGCCATGACCCCTCTTGAGCTCAAGCGCACAGGAGCCAAAATTGTCCTAGCCAATACGTATCACTTAAGTATTCGCCCTGGAGAAAAGCTCATTGAAAAAGCAGGGGGGCTTCATAAGTTCATGGCGTGGGATGGGTTGATTTTGACAGACAGTGGTGGATTTCAAATTTTTTCTTTGCCAAAAGTAAAAGTGACAGATGAGGGAGTTTCCTTCCAGTATGAAGTGGATGGGAGTCCTGTGTTTTTAAGTCCTGAGCGTGCGATTGAAATTCAAAACGCAATGGGGGCAGATATTATTATGCCGTTAGATGAATGCGTGCCTTATCCCTGTGAATATAACACCGCTAAAAATGCCATGAAGCGGACAAGCAATTGGGCCAAGCGCTGCCAAAAGGCGCATAAGAATCCTAAGCAGACATTGTTTGGAATTGTTCAGGGCTCAACCTATCCAGATCTTCGTAAAGAGTCTACAGAGAATCTTTTGGCTCTCGGCTTTGAAGGGTATGCCATTGGAGGGGTCAGTGTGGGAGAAGGGCTGGGGATAATGAAAGAAGTGCTAGAAGAAACAGTCCCTTTTATTCCTTCCAAATATCCTCGTTATTTAATGGGGGTAGGTCTCCCAGAAGATTTAATTGCTTCTGTAGAGCGAGGGATTGACATGTTTGATTGTGTTATTCCTACTCGATACGCAAGGAATGCCACCGTTTTTACCAATCGAGGAAAGATTCGTTTAACCCACAAAGCCTATCGAAGAGATTTTTATCCAATTGAGCCTAATTGTAAGTGTTATACCTGTGAAAATTTCACGAGAGCTTATGTGCGGCATTTATTTGCTGCGAATGAAATTTTAGGTCCTATGTTGGCTTCAATTCATAACCTCCACTTTTATCAAGATCTTATGACTCGGATGCGCCAAGCCATTTCTCAAAATAGTTTTTCGAAATTCAAGAAAGAATTTTTGAGTTCCTATTCTTCTTTAGGACCAAAAACGAGTGCCAGAGACTGCCAGTTTCCAGAAGACTAATTTTCTTGCGGTTCATTTTTAAGAACGCTAAACTGCCTGCCGTGAGCAATATTTATTTACAAGAAACCATTCGCAAGCTTTGGGAAAAGCCCTCCACTCATCGTTTTATGAATGGCCTCTCGCAGCTCATTAAAGACACTTCTTTAGAAGAGCTCGTTTTAGAAACGGCGGCCTATACGGCTTGCCGGTGTTGTGACAAAAAATATTCTGGCCACCCTCAGATGCTTCCTCATAGTCTTTTGGGGTTTGAAGGAGCTTGGAGCTTAACCTCCTTTTTTTATTCTAAAAATCGTCTTTTACCTTTGGTTCAAATGATGTGGTATGCCATGGCAGAAGCTAGGTCTCAAGAAGTGGATATTAAAGCCCTGATTGGAACTCCTCCAACGTTTGATATTTTAAATTTTGAAACCTTTAAGAAATTTTATTTAGAGCGCAATTTTGAAAAAGCATTTCCGTTGTTTGTCTTCTTGATGAGAAATCCTGAGGGACGAAAGGCGATGTTCCCCTTTTTGATTTCTCAAGTACTTTCAGATGAAGCTCAGCTTGGGCATAAGTTGATTTATGTGATTAAGACTTGGCAATTTTGTGAAGTCATGAAATGGCAACAGTATCATCTCTATTGGTTTCCTGTGATCCATTCGGTCTTAAAAATACCCCCTCAGACAGAAATTTTTAGTTTGGTAGAATCTTATTTTAATCAGAATGCGAAAAACTTATGTCGTCCCCGCACCCCGCCTGCGCGGAGTGCAGGCTCCAACGGGGATCAGGATGAACATGGTCCTGTGCTTTTAGAAGAAAGGTATCGTGAACTTAGAGATTCTCTTTATAATGATGAAAAGTCTGTGACATTAGAAAAACTTTCTCAAAAAATTTCTGAAGGCTATACAGTGGAGGCTCTTTTTGAAGGATTAAAATTGGCTTCGTGTGAATTGATCCTTGGGACAGATTTTAAACATTGGATGACTTCGCTTCATGCACTTCACGTGGCCTGTGGACTCTCAGAAGTTTTAAGTGAGTTGGATGAATCAACCCAAATCAAAGCACTTTTATTTGCCTCTTTATTCATTAAAAAAATGGCGATCTTATCTAAGCCTTTTGAGATCCCCTCCAGTCATCCCTTAAAAACGGTGGATGAAAAAAATACCCCCTCTTTTTTTCTAGAGCATGCCATTATTAAAGGGGATGTTTCTCGAGCGTTGGGAGCTTTAGAGTTTATGATTGCAGAAAATAAAATTACAAGTGCACCCCTAGAGCTTTTAGCATTTTTGGCTTCGAAGAATACGTATTCTGTCCTTTATGGGCATGACATTCAATGTGCGGCTGCCTGTTTGAAGAGCTATACGACGAGTCAGCATCCCTTAAAAGCTATTTACTTAAAGGCGCTTGTGAAACTTTTAGCTTCTGAGCCTAAAGAACAAACGATCTACAATGCTCTCCAAAATACACAAACCATTAAGCCGGGTTATTATTCCACCGAAGGCAATTTTCAGTTTTGAGTAGGGCTTCAGTTTTTTAGCTGCAACTTTGAAAAAGTCATCATTGACATTATATTATCATATATGCTAATATATATTTGTGCTTAAATCTGAACTAACGCACCTAGCCTATGCTGGAACTATTTTTAAGATCGAGTTTTATGTAACTCCTTCTGGGCAGGTGTTAGTTGAAGAGTGGCTTAATTCTACATCACTTGATTTCCAAAAGAAATTTGCTGCTCTTTTTGTAAGGCTTGGGGATCATGGGAAAATTTGGAATGAACAAAAATTTAAACATTTGGAGGGATCCAGCCAAATATTTGAATTTAAGGCTGATTCTGGACGGATCTTGTGTTTTTTCTTTCATGGAAAGAGAGTCATCTTAACCCATGGTTTCTTTAAAAAAGGAGCTAAAACTCCAAAAGGAGAAATTGAGAGAGCACGTATGTTTAAAGAAGATTTTGAAAGGAGAATAAAAGCATGGAAAGAAAACTAAAAAGTTGGGTTCAAGATAAATTAACAAATCCAAAATTTAAAAAAGCATTTGAAGAGGAGTATGAAAAACTCTCTATAGGGGAACAATTGGCAAGGCTAAGACTTCAAGTAGGTCTCACTCAAGCCGAAGTAGCTAAAAAAGCAGGGACTACTGCTTCAGCCATTAGTCGATATGAAAATGGTGAATATGATCGGTATGAATTAAGAACTCTTCAAAAAATTGTTGCTGCCTGTGGAGGAAAGTTAAAGCTTATTTATGATTATAAAAAAGCAGCATAATAATAT
>JACPSU010000026.1 GCA_016193105.1 Deltaproteobacteria bacterium
ATCAAAATGCCATTCAACAAGGGGTAAAAGCTTGGAACGAACCTTTAAAAAAATTATTAAATCGTACCGAGGATGTTATTGTGGCTCGATTTGAAACAGAGGATGAGAAAATTATCCCGGGCAATTTAAAAACAAACTATATCTTTTGGGAAACCTCCTTAAAAAAAGGCTCTTCAGGGATGCATGCTTCTTGGCAAGCCGATCCCATTTCAGGAGAAATCTTTCATGCAGATGTGTATGTAGGAGGAGCAACCCTTGTAGACGCTCTTTTAAAATCTTATGATCGCTATTATGACAGCGGAGAAAAAGAAAACCGATTTTCTTTAAGACTCGGAGAGACTCCTTTCAAACATATTTGCGCCTACTCTCCTCAAGGCCGAAACTCTAAAGGTGTTTTAGATACTGTTCTTTCCAAAGAAGAATATGCCAAGGCTTGGATGACAGAAGGCATTATCCATGAACTGGGTCATAATTTTGGGCTCAGGCATAATTTTAAAGGAAGCTTGTCCACAGATATTGCTAAACAGATTAAGTCACATTCAGTCATGGATTATACTTCAGATGATGTGACCGTTGCAGGACAAGCTTTGACAGAACCAGGCCCCTATGACTTGAAAGCCTTAGAATGGGCTGAATTTGGCAGCGCCGCTGACGATCGTCCCTCTACCACAATCAATCCATTCCCATTTTGTACCGATGAACAAACTGAAACTGAAAACAGCTACTTTGATCCTACCTGCAGAAGAAATGACTTTGGGCCAGATCCCCTTGCTCAAGATATCATTCCCAATACACAGCTCATCTCACAAAAATTATTTGAACAAGAAAATTTATTCGAATTTTTTAAATTTAGAAAAAGGCTCTTGCTCAATCTTAAAGATGCCACTGACTTTTTAGTCTATGCTTCTTCTGTAGATGCCAGATTAAAAGTAAATGACCTTTTTTCAGAGATTATTCAAAACATCAAAATAAATCATTCTGAGGATGAATACGCTCCAGACTCGATTCAAATGATCTTTTCAATTTATTTTGCCATGGCTCTGAAAAATCCTAAAAGTCAATCTGTCTTAGGCCCTTCGATGTCTGAAACTTTAAAATCATTGGTTGTTGACATGGCCTCTCCTCGCCAAATTTCAATTGAAGATAAAATGACCATCATTGATTCGCTCACAGAATTTAAAAATAACCAATGGCAAGATACTCAGTTTATGGCCTGGAATACGCTAAAAAATATCAGAGAAGCTCTAGGAGAGGAAAAGAATAAACGCAAAAAATTCTGGGGAAACTCAGATGCCAAAGACCAGTTCACCCTAAGTCAAATTGATCGCCTCATTGCCTTGACCGAAGATCGACTGGCTATATTTTTTGGCCAAAAGAAAGAAAATAAATAAGCGGGTGAACGGGTTCGAACCGTCGACCTTCTCCTTGGCAAGGAGACGCTCTACCAACTGAGCTACACCCGCAGTGTTAAACAACTATTGTTCATACTCTCAAAGGGATTTCAATAAATATTTTAGCCAGAAATTTTAAAATGCTTGCCTAAAGAAAAGCCGTACATACTCAATGGCAGAATAGAGAGAAAAACCTAAAGAAATATAAATTGTTGTGAGCCCAATAAGGTGTCCATTGAGCCCCAAATAGGTTTCATGAACAGCTAGCGCTCCCTCAGCAATCATTTGAAATGTTGTTTTATATTTTGCAGATTTTTCTGCAGCAATGACAATCCCCTTGGAACTTGCAATCGCTCGAAGCCCTGTAATAAAAATTTCTCTGCATATAATAATAACCACCAAAATAGGGTGAACTCGTCCTAAACCGACGAGCATAATCAGCCCTGCAACCACCAACACTTTATCTGCCAAAGGATCTAAAAATTTTCCGACATTAGTTTCTAATTTCCAATACCGAGCTAAGTATCCGTCTAAAAAATCAGAAAGTCCGGCTAGCGAAACTAAAACTGCAGTTACCACTCCCGCCCAGGGAGCGTCGGTTAAGAGAAGTAAAATAACAAGAGGAGTTACGACAAAACGAAAGAGGGTTAAGAGATTGGGGATATTAGAGACGTTCACGCTGATTGACTCCCGTATGACCAAAGCCCCCCTCACCTCTTTGGGTTTCATCTAAAGATTGCACCTCTTTCCATTCTATGGGGCAGACTTTTTGAAATACCATTTGAGCAATCCGATCTCCTCTAGAAATCGTCACTGTTTTTTTGCCAAGGTTGATCAGAGGAACTTTAATTTCCCCTCGATAATCTGAGTCGATGGTTCCAGGTGTGTTGGGAAGCGTCACCCCCCACTTCCAGGCCAGCCCACTGCGAGGACGCATTTGCGCCTCATAGCCGACTGGAATTGCAATAGCAATCCCTGTAGGGATGAGAGCTCTTTCTCCGGGTTTAATTTTCAAAGGTTTTTCAAGATCAGCCAACACATCGCAGCCGGAAGCTCCCGGAGTCATGAATTGAGGCAAAGGCAAAGGATTTGGGTTGGGTCGGCGACCCTTCTCACGCACACGACTAATTTGAATCGTGAGCTTTGGGTCAACGACCCTTGGGTCAGTGACCCTTTCTAAAGACATGAGACTATCCTTTTCTGTAAGGACCTTTACTTGGATAGGGACTTCTAGGCCGCTCTTGATAAGTCGAAGGCTCATAGCCTGGTAATAATGCTTTTCGGCTCAGACGAATCTTTCCTTGTCGATCAATATCTAAAACTTTAACTTCTATTTCATCTCCTTCATTGACCACATCTGTCACAACATTGACCCGTTTTAAATCGAGCTCAGAAATATGAACCAATCCTTCTTTATTAGGCAAAATCTCAACAAAGGCACCAAAATCAACAACGCGCATCACTTTTCCTTTAAAGACTTCTCCAATTTGAGGATCTCTGACGATATCTGACACAATTTGAATCGCCTTTTGTAAAGCCTCTTCATTATTAGAAGAAATGTTCACTTCTCCTTCGTCATTAATATCAATTTTAGCTCCTGTTTGCTCAATAATTCCCCGAATAACTTTTCCTCCACTCCCAATCACATCCCGAATTTTATCTTTCGGAACGATCAGTGTATGAATCCGTGGAGCATGAGGAGAAAGCTCTTTTCGGCTTTCTGCAAGAGCATCTTTCATTTTTTGCAAAATATATAAACGCCCTTTTTGAGCCTGAGCCAGAGCTTGTTTTAAAATTTCTTCTGAAACTCCATCAATTTTAATATCCATTTGAAGAGCGGTGACCCCTTTTTCAGTTCCAGCCACTTTAAAATCCATATCTCCAAATCCGTCTTCATCTCCCAAAATATCGGATAATACAGCGACATCTTTCCCCTCTTTAATGAGCCCCATTGCAATTCCTGCTACGGGAGCCTCAATGGGAACCCCTGCGTCCATGAGAGATAAAGTTCCACCACAGACAGATGCCATGGAAGAAGATCCATTTGATTCTAGAATTTCTGAAACCAAGCGAATGGTATAAGGAAATTTCTCAGCAGCAGGCAGCACCCCCGCCAAAGCTCGTTCAGCCAAAGCACCATGCCCAATTTCTCGTCGGCCAGGTCCTCTTAAAAATCCCACTTCTCCAGTAGAAAAAGGAGGAAAATTATAATGAAGCATGAAGGATTGGCTACTCTCCCCTTCGATCGAGTCAATGCGTTGTCGATCATCTACTGTACCTAAGGTCACAATGGCCAAAGCTTGGGTTTCTCCTCGAGTAAAGAGTGCAGAACCATGCGTTCTGGGTAAAAGTCCCACTTCAATCGTTATGTTTCGAATGTCTGTATAGGAACGTTGATCGATACGCTTTTTCTCTTTTAAGGTATACTCTCTGGCGTATTTTTCTTTCAAAAGATCAAAAAAGTTTTTAGCTTCTTTAGAACGTAAGGCTTTTTCTGTCTCACTCACCCCTTCCAAAGCTTTTTCTAAAACTTCGTCTTTGAGCTGACTTAACTTATCACTCCGCTCTTTTTTATTGGGAAGATGCACAATATTTGAAAACTGAGACCAACAGACTTTTTTGACAATTTCTTTTAAAGCAGCATTCTCAGCAGGAGGTGAAAACTTTAATTTAGGCTTTCCATATTTTTTACGAAGCTCTTCTTGAAATTGAATCACCGTTTGCATTTCACGATGTGCGAATAAAATGGCCTCTAACACATCTTCTTCAGGGACAATTTTAGCTCCGCCCTCAACCATCGTAATTGCATTTTTAGACCCAGAAACCAAAAGCTCAATATCACTTTGTTTTTGAAGCTCTGGGCTAGGATTACAGATAAATTTGCCATCGACCCTTCCTACTCTGGCTGCAGCCACAGGGCCTGAAAAAGGAATATCAGAAAGTTCTAGAGCTACAGAAGCTCCAATTAAAGCTAAAACATCGGGTTCATTTTCATTATCGACGGATAACGTTGTTGCAACAATATGTACATCATTAAAAAAACCTTCTGGGAATAAAGGCCTAAGCGGTCGATCAATGAGCCTGGCTGTCAGTGTAGCTTTGCTGCTGGGCTTCGCTTCTCGCTTGAAAAAGCCCCCAGGAATCCGGCCTGCCGCATAAAACTTTTCTTGATAATCAACCGTTAAGGGAAAGAAACTTTGCCCTTCTTTAGGCTGAGAAGACATCACAGCTGTGACCAAAACAACTGTATCTCCACCCCTCACTAACACAGAGCCATTGGCTTGCTTAGCAACTTTATTAATTTCAAACGTTAGTTTTTTACCTGCAAATTCGCAGTTTAATTGAGTACTCATAGTATTTTTAATTGAAACGGATGGGAATTATTTACGTATTCCAAGATCTAGAACAACTTTTTGATATCGATCTTTGTACTTCAAGCGCAAATATTCTAGGAGCTTTCTTCGTTGACCAACCATTTGAAGAAGCCCTCGGCGAGAGGTATGATCTTTAACATGAGTTTTAAAGTGCTCTGTGAGATTTTGAATACGTCCTGTCAGAATAGCAATTTGCACTTCTGGAGAACCAGTATCCTTCTCTTTCTTCTGCACTTTTTTCATCATGGCTTGCTTAGCGTCTTGGGTAAATGCCATGTTTCTTTCCTTTCTTTATTTTTAAGTTAAAAAGCCTTTTAACACAGAGGACGAATCTCTGCAATAGTTTTCCAGTGGGGAAGCTTCGTCAAGTTTTCTAAACTCAATGCTTCCAATGCAATGGCTTGGCTCAGTTCACAGTTGCCCGTTCGCACACGCTTCAACTCTTTGACACAGGCTCCGCTTTTAAGCTCTTTTCCTACATCCGAACAGAGAGTTCTCACATAAGTTCCCTTGGAACAATGCACTCTAAACTCCACTTCATTGCCCACTTTCCCTAGAAATTTAAAATCGAAAATATGAATTTGACGAGGCTCCCGCTCAACTTCTTGATTAGCCCTGGCATAACGATAGAGAGGCTTTCCCCCTTTTTTAATGGCAGAATACATCGGCGGCACTTGCTGAAGCGGGCCTTGAAACTTGGCCATGGCAGCACAAACCTCTACTTCTGTCACCCCCGAAGCTATCTCAGGGTATGTGGCCACCACTTTTCCCAAAACATCTTGCGTATCGGTCTCTACCCCCAACAAAAAAACTCCCTCATACACTTTATCAGCCCCCAATAACCAAGAAGAAATTTTCGTGGCCTGATTAATACAGATAGGCAATACCCCTGTGGCCAGAGGATCCAGCGTTCCTCCATGCCCTACTTTGTGGAAATGAAACTTATTTTTTATTCTTTGAACAACTTGAGCAGAAGTTAATCCCTTAGGTTTATCTAAAACTAAAACTCCATTCACCATAGATTTAGGATTTTAACACTTTCTCGATATGTGAAAAAATTTTTTGTGAAACATCTTCAAAGGAACCGGAAATAATACAGGCAGCTGCCTTTTTATGACCGCCCCCTTGAAATTGAGCACAAATTTGAGAGACATCCACATCGGTTTTTGATCGCAAGCTTACTTTATATTTTCCATCTGGAACTTCTTTAAAAAGAGCGGCCACTTCTACACTTTTAATGGCACGGGGATAATTGATAAATTCTTCGGTGTCTTCGTAGGAAGCTCCAGTCTCTTTTAAATCTTTTTGATAAATCACAGACCAGCTATATTTTTTGTCTTTGGAAAGTTTCAATCGATCTAAAAGCCGTCCGAGCAAGACAAAGGCCTCATAGGGTTGAGACTCAAATAAATTCTGAGCTACAAGACTGGGATCGGCCCC
>JACPSU010000027.1 GCA_016193105.1 Deltaproteobacteria bacterium
GATCCTCTAGATGCCGATGTCACCAGTGATGGAATGACTACTTTCCACATCGGAGCTACAATCTCTAAGCTTTATCATCCATTTAAACTCACGTGGGACGGATCGTTTTTTTATCCCTTTTCAAAAACCATCACACAGCAGAGTGGAAAACCGATTACCTCTTATGCATTAAAAAATGGGGATCAGTTTCAAATGTCTGAAAGTGTCGCCTATCTTTTAAACGAGCATATGACTGGAACCTTAGGTTTAAAGCAGCTGTGGCAATTGCAAAATGCTACAGATGGCACAAAGGTATTAGGGTCAGCAGGTCGACTCTTTTCAACATTAGTGGGGCTAAGCTATACGTTAAACACCTCTTGGGGATTTTCACTCTCGCACGAAAGCTCTTTTCCCTTTTATCGTTATCTCATAAACCAACCTCAGACAGAAACTTTTTTAGTGGCGGGAAGCTACAATGGTTTTTAATCTCAAACAAAGGAGAACATATGAAAAAAATACTGGTATTCTTTACCCTCGTATGGATCGCAGCAACCCCCTTTCCTATCTATGCTCATGATAATGAGACACACTTGGATCCTGCTGAGGCTACTACTGAGGGACGCTTTTTGATCAGCAGTAACTGGTCTCAGCTTAAACGAGGATGGAATGTTTTGGTTTTACAGATCACAAATACAGAGGGGCAAGCCTTAAGCCAAGCCAACGTCAAAGTTTCCTATGAAATGGAAGATATGGAGATGAACCCGCCAGACAATCCTGTGGAAGAAAAAGAAAACGGCACTTATGAGAAAAAAATATTTCTAGGAATGAAAGGGAACTGGAAATTTGATGCCACCCTTGAAAAAGATGATGTAAAAGACACACTTGCAAAGGTCATAAAAGTTGTTAAATAGGAGGAACTATGATGAAATATCTAATGATTCTTAATCTACTTTTCCTCTCCATACTATTCTTAGGATGCAGAAGCCTTTCTCTATCAAAAGTATCGTTTTTATAAAGCTCTTGAAGGAACCTATGAAGGAGTTGTACAAACATCTCTAGGCCAATCTAAAATCCATCTCGAATTGTCTTTGTCTTATTCTCCCTATCCTTTAGGCCCAAATCAAACCCGAACTCTTGATGAAGTAACGGAAGACATTAATAAACTCTCCATGTCAGTTCTGGTTAAACAATGGAACTCTTCCTCAGAAGATTCCATTTCTGAAGGTTGTGCTTTAGAAAGCGTCTCCCCTCAGAGAGATACAGGAAAAATAAATATTGTTTCACAAGAATGTCAAAATCAATATTACTTATTTTTATCTGATGCTACACTCATCCGTGCTGAAAATTTAGCCGAAGTCACTCCTAAAAATACTGCCCAGGAAAAAGCTCATGCTACAGAGCTTGCAAAAGCGGTGTGGGAAGGACAATTAGAAACTGTTTCACAACTTCGGGGTCAAACAAAATCAAAAAATATTCCTCCAAATTATGAAATTTTAGTGACACGTATTCAATAGTAAATATATGAAAAATATCGCAATCCTTCTTTTAATAGTATCCTTAAAAACAACCTTGGTATCTGCCACACCTCTTGTCATCTCCTTAGAAGATGTTGCACAAAAAGTAAGTGAACAAAATTATGAGGTTCGAGAAAACGCCATTCAAGTCTATCAAGCCAAAGAATCCATTCAAGTCGCCAGAGGAAATCTTCTTCCTAAACTCAATTTTTGGAACATTGCGGCAATTTCTTTTGAACCCATGATGGCCCTAGGCATGGCCGACGATGTCGCCCCTTTTCTATTTCCCTCACGTTGGATTCAAGTGGAAGAACAAAAAGTTATGTATTTATCTGGACAAGAATCCTATCGCGCTCTTTGGGCCAATGAAGTCCTGATGGCTAAAGCACTGTACTTAAATGTTCTTCTGGATATGGCGATTTTAGAACATATTGACGAAAATAAACGTCAATTTGAAACCATCTTAAAAATTGCTAAAGATCGTGAACAATTAGGAGGGATTAAACCTGGCTCTGCCCGAGAAGTTGAAATTCAAATTCTAGCTCTGGAAGAAGATAAACGAGCCTTGAGTGTTTTAATTGCTCAAGAATTAAATTCACTCTCTTACATTCTTGGCCTTCCCAGTGAAACAGAGCTAACCCTGGCTCCCGTTAATCTCTCAGACTTTGAAACCTTTGAGCCTTTGACCTATAGCGATTTTGAATTTAGAACTTTAGATTCTGCTCCAGAGCTTCGGCAACTTGAGCATATGATCGTGGCTAGTGATCTTTTGAAAAAAGAAGTCACTTTTGATTTTTGGGGTCTAGGTACGCCTGCTTCCATTCGGATTGCAAAAGCTCAAAAAGAGGCTCTCAAAATCCAAAAAGAAAGTACGCGAGAAAAATTAAAACGAGAACTTAAATTTTTAGTTGACCATTACAATTTAGATTTAAGAAATTATGCTAATTCCAAACGTCGTTCTCAGCTGACACAAACTTCTTTAAATCAACAGCTTGAACGATTAAGACTCGGAGGTATGGTGGAAGTGAATGACCTCATTGAATCATCTCGAAACCACATTCAAGCCGACACAGATTTTTTTAGAATTAGTTATGAATTTTTAAGAAGCGAAGATAAGCTGGCTCGTCTCATTTTTTATGGGGACTATGATAAAAAACCAGCCATTTTGGAACATTTGGGAGAAAAAAGAAAATGAAGTCTAGAATTTTACTCTGCATTGTTTCCTTATTTTTATTTGTGGCCTGCAATGAGGAAGAGGAAATTCAAAAATGGATTCAAAAAATTGAGCAGCTTAAACTAGACGCTCAAGAAGTACGCAATCAGGCTCCCTATGGCCAAAAACAACAGGAGACGTTGAAAGCCTATTTTTCTGAAATAAATCAAATGGTCATCACACTTAAAAAAGAAGATAAATATGTAAAGCCCTTAAACTCTTTTATTGAAAAAAATGAGCTAGCCACTCTTTGCCCTAGGATTTTGATCCTTAAAGACGAGTGGCAAATCATGATGAAAAATTGCATGCGCAATCGCTTCTTTTTGTGCGCAGAAGAAGTTAAAAGCTATCCAGAAATACTTCTAGCCCTAAAGCAGTTTTTAAATTCCAAAAATCAAAATCAATTTGACACAACAGCTGCCTGCAAAGATAGTCTATAAATAGATTGTGAACTATATCTTTTTAGGACTCTTTTCAGCACTTTTATTTGGACTTTCAACCCCTTTAAGTAAGCTCATTATTGCATCTACAGATCCCCTAGCTCTAGCTTCTTTATACTACTTAGCCAGCGCTTTTGTTTTGATCCCTTTTGCTCTCCCCAAAATGGGGGCAGAATTAGAAAAATTAAAAACGGATCCCAAAGATATTTTAAGACTCTTAGGCACCTTTATTTTTGGAGGCATTTTAGCGCCGGTGTTTTTGCTCTCTGGTCTTCGTTCCACAGCAGCAGCTTCTGCAAGCCTTCTTTTAAATTTAGAAACCGCCGCTACAGCTTCTTTAGCCCATTTTTTATTTCGAGAGCGCTTGATGAAAAAAGATTGGATCGGCGCAGCAGGCATTGTGACTGCGGGCTGTATTCTCGTTTTTGAAAAAGGATGGGTGTTAAACCCAGGAAGTCTTTGGATTGTGGGGGCCTGTCTTTGTTGGGGATTCGACAATAACTTTACAGCTAAAATTCGTGCCGTTTCCCCTACAACCAATGCTTTTTTAAAGGGACTCGTAGCGGGTTTTTTTAATATGATACTCGCTCTAATCTTCAATGCCCAATGGCCAACTTTAAATCATGGCCTTTTAGGCGTTCTTCTCATTGGGATGTTTTCTTTTGGAATCAGTATCGCCTTATATATTACGTGCGCTCGAAAAATTGGAGCCTTTCGTTCGCAAGTTTTATTTGCGACATCTCCCTTTTGGGGTGTAGGAGCCGCCCTTCTTTTTCTTCATGAAAAATTTATTCTCCAACAAGCCCTGGCGACCCTTCTTCTGGTCAGTTCTTTGTCTCTGATTTTTTTGACGAGAAAGGATTCGTTTTAGGAAGAAGAGGAAAAAGCTTTCGGTTGGCCGTAGGAAAAGCAAACTTTTTTAATTCTGGAAAAGAAATCCACTTCCAATCTGCACAATCGAGCGTTTGAGGACTTCCTTTTAAATACCGACACAAAAATCCCTCCATCTCGATTGAAAAATGCGTATAGTCATGCTTCACCACCCCCACAGAGTGGATGGCCTCCACCTCCACTCCCACTTCTTCTTTTACTTCTCGTTCCACACACAGTTTTGCAGATTCCCCTTGTTTTATTTTTCCCCCTGGAAATTCCCAAAGTCCTCCTAAAAATCCCTCTGATTTTCGTTTGCTAATTAAAAGTTTATCCCCTCTCCAAACCACTCCCACAGCAGCTCTATAATGAGGACGAGGATTTTTTTCTTCAGAAATAGGATAAAAATGAGCCTGTTTAAACTGAAAGGCTTCGCAGTCTGAAGAAATCGGACACAACAAACATTTTGGATTTTTAGGTAAACAAATTGTAGCCCCAATATCCATGAGGGCTTGATTAAAGTCTCCTGGATTTTTTAAACTCATATTTTTTTTCAAAAAAGAACCGATATGTTCCAAGGCTTTAGAAGGGGGTTCGTCAATGCGCAGAAGGCGCGAAACAATTCTTTTAATATTTCCATCGATGGCAGCAAGAGGCTTTTGAAATACAATGGATTGAACTGCTGCTAAGGTATATGGCCCAACCCCTTTTAAAGCAGAAAACTGATCAGAGTTAGATGGAACTTTCCCTTTGTAACGTTGAACTACTTCCTGGCAGGCTTTGTGAAAATTTCTGGCCCGCGCATAATAGCCCAAGCCTTCCCAAAGTTTTAAGATTTCATCTTCAGACGCTTGGGCTACCTTTTCAAGTGTAGGATACTTTTTAAGCCACCGCTCATAATAAGGAATGACGGTATCGACTTGTGTTTGCTGAAGCATCACTTCTGAAAGCCAGATCCGATAAGGATCCTGGCTTTCGCGCCACGGAAGTTTGCGGGCTTTCTTACGATACCAGTTCAGTAGTTTTTTTGTAAAAGCAGTTCCAGCCACCCCTTAACGACTTTCAGTCATGGGCGCCCCACCTGTACTAGGAGCTTGCTGTGATCCTGTATCAGGCGTTCCTTCAGCAGGTGTTTCAGCAGGATGTTTTTCATCGTGTTTTTCAAAGGCGTCTTGACGCTTTTCATATTGCTTGTCAATTTGGGCAGCTTTCTTTTCTGCTTGGCGATTCACACGATCAATACACGCCTGACTTGTCCCACATTTCTCAAGCCGTTTCGTTTTCCACTGCCCTAATCTTTCTGTTTTTCTTTGATGCTGTTTTTCTATCTTTTCTTTCACCTTTTCATGTTTTGTCGCATGATGTTCCTGGGCATGTTGACGGTGCTGCCTCACCCCATGCTTTCCCTGTTGCCCTCTTCCTGAAAACCCTTCTTTTGCAATCAGCAAAAAAGGAATACTGACCATGATAATAAATAACTTTTTAAACATAACCCCCTCCTTGATCCTAATTCAAACTACATTAATCCTCATACTATCCATTATATCACAGCCCTTTTTCAACAAGAATGTCGCCTAAAAAACACTTTTGAGTTGAAATCAATTTTTCAGTTCCTGTATGATGAAGAAATAATCGTTGTCTTATATTGGAGGCCTCCCATGAAATACGTTAAGCTATCTTTGGTATTCATAAGTTTATTTCTGATCCCTGCATGCGCTGCTCTCATGCAAACCATGATAGATGGAAAAAGCCAATATCTGTCTAAAACCTTCTCGCTGGCTCCTGGAGGATCGGATAGCTTAAGCTTCCCTGTCAATATGCGAGGAAGAATTTCTGTTTCTGCCCGGTGGAAAAATCAAGATCAACCTTTAAAACTTACCATTACAGATCCCAATGGAAACATTGCCACACAATCTTCAGGGACTTCCCCTTTTAATATTTCTTATAAAGTAAGTTCCAAAATGAGCCAAGACACACGTGAGTGGACAGCTTCTATTACCAATGAAAGTGGCGATTCTCTCTCCGGAAATTTTAAGGTCACCTATCCTTTTATCAGCGAAGACGGCCAAACTTCTTCCGGAGGAGGGACAACATCGCAAGAACCGTATCCTCAAGAACCTCCGCCCACAGATCAGGGAAGCTACCCCCCACCTGCGGAAGATCAAGGGAGTTATGATCAAGGCCAAACGCAAGAACAAGACTCAACCTATCAAGAAGGTGGACAAACTCAGCAACAAGCAGATGGAGGAGGAGAACCTCCAGCAGCTGTCGGTTTTGGGGCGCACAATTTCAATGTAACTGCCGGGAATCGACAAGTGGTGAATTTACATATTCCCTCTCCAGGCCTCATTAAAATGAAAGCATCATGGCAAGGAGATGCAAGTCTGGCGCTTATTTTAAACGGTCCAGGTCAAACAGGATATTATATGAGAAAAGATGGCCGAAGTCCTTTGTGGTTCAACTTCAAAGTAACTCAAGCGCTTTTAAATCAAGGAAGCGAGTGGCAAGTGACTGTGGCTAATTTTGGGGGAGGATCCGCATCAGGCATTATTTCTGCAGGATTTACGCCTGCCCAAGCCTCTATGACTTTGAATATCCCCATCTCCACTGCTTTACTTTCACCCCGCTCCCGTCTTGTATCTTATAATTTTAATCTCATTGGCTCTTCGAGTGGAAAAGACAAAGAATTTATGTTTTCTGTCGCAGCCCCTGGCACTATTAAGATTAATGCCCATTGGAAAGGAAATGCCAATCAAGTCTCTTTGATTTTAAATGGCCCCGGCCAAACAAATTACTATGATCGAAAAGAGGGCCCCAGCCCTTTAAGTATTGAATTTCCTGTAACTGCAGAGCACATTCAAAAAGGAACGCTGTGGAAAGTAAAAATTGCAAACTTTGACAACTCCCTTACAACAGCAGTTGGGAAAGTGGCTATCAGCTATCCACAAAAATGAAACTCAAATTTCTACTTTTGATCGGATTATTCCCCTTAACACTTTTTGCTCAGCAGCAAATACCCCGTTATAAGTATAAGCTCCCCCAGAAAATTTATCGCGTTCGGATACCTGATAACCGTCCCAAAACTGCCCCTGTTGTAACAGATCCTGGAAATCAAGTAACATCTGGTGAGAACTTTACCATGCGATGGAACTCTGTTTCAGGAGCTACCTTTTATGATTTGCAACTACATCCCGATCGCTCTTTTACCAATGCACATACTCAAGGAACCAATGCGCTAAACACAACTTTTCACCAAGAAGTGACTCAGCAAACAACTTTTTATTTTAGAGCAAGGGCCAGAAATAACGATGGCGCAGGACCATGGTCAAATATTGTAGATATGGTTGTTGTTCCACGTCCTGCGGAAACAGCTCCCACAGAAGCCCCGCAGCTTACTGCTGCTCGAGCCCAAGTTTTATCAGACCAAACCTATACCATTTCTTGGACACAGCCTGCTAGAGCAAGTTGGTTTTGGCTTATTGAATCCCCTTCCCCCACGTTTGATTCAGGGCAAGGATCTGGACTTACAATCCCAGCGGGGGGAACTCCATCTTATTCTTTTCATCATGCAGTCAGCCAACCTACGATCTATTACTATCGCATTCGAGCTGCAAACCAAGCTGGAAACACCCATTGGTCAAACACCGTTCAAGTGACCATCAACCCTCGTTAATAAATATTAAAAACAATCGTGTAGGGAACATTTTCAGACAAAAGAGCTTGGTCTGAAGTAATGACGATCTTTCGATAGGGAGGCATGAGGACAAAGAGAAGTTCTGTCTGCCAGGGTGGGCTCGCCCCTTCTGTAAGCTTTTCATTCAGATCTAAAATTTGCTTTAAATTCTCTAGAGAACCGTGAAGGTAAACATTTAGATCGGGTTTCGGCACAAAATTTTGAGGCAACTGAGCTAAAGGGCGAACTTTCCCAAACAAAGGCTTTAAAGAATAATGCCCTTCCTCATGATAATAAACTGTATTTAAAAGCTTAGCCAAAGAAAACTCTCTTAAAATTTTCTTCCACGTTTCTTCACCGAATAAATTTTTAGGATGAGAAACAATCGCTAGCTTAGGGAGATCTTTTACAGATAAAAAATGTTCTTTTAAATAAAAGAAAAACAAGAAGGAATGCCCGTAATACCTGGATATTCCTTCTGGAAATTCCTCTAAAGCAACCAAAGGAGCCTCAAAATACTTGGCTGCTCGTAACTGAGGAACAACTCCGGTCATCTGATACGCAAAAAACTGAGCCAATCCCTCATCCATCCATACGGCAGGATTCGGATCTTTGAGACGATAATATAAATGAAAAAGTTCATGGGCCACATCTGAGAGGAACTCTTCTCGCTCAAGGCCCAAGTTATTTACAAGAATGGCCTCATATCCATACTGCTCTTTATAGAAAGGGGTATAAAAAGCACGATACAAAGCTTCATTCCCTTCATTATTCTTGAGCCGATCTGAAAAAATAAAACGAAGTGGAAATTGAGGCCCTCTCTCTAAGAATGAAAATAAAAAAGAGGTATTGGGTAAAATATTTTCGTCAATTTCTCTAACCATTTCTGAAATAGCTTCCCTGGTTAGAGATTTTTCACGTTTTACCTCTTCATAAAAAATAAACTGAGGGGATTCATACACTTTTTTTGCTTCAATCGACAAAAAGGTTTGCGTATAGGGATTAAAATAGGGAATTTCTTCAGCCCAACACACCGAACTCCATGCCAAACAAAGACCATAAATGATTTTTTTTGCCTTGCTCATGCCCCAACCCTTACCAAGTGGTAATGAAAAATAACGAAAAACCAAATTCGAGGTTGACATATAGCTCCCCCTCTTCTAATAAGCAAGACATACTTTTTAAAAAAATATGGAACTCAATATTTATCAATATAAAAACTACAGAGACTTCTTAAAAGATTTTTACGTCGGAAAAAAGAAATTTAATCCGCGTTATTCATATGCTGTTTTTTCTCAAAAATCCGGGCTTGCCTCCCCCAATTATCTAAAACGTGTCATGGATGGCACCCGAAACATCACCCACAATAATTTAAGAAATTTTATTGTAGGATTAAGCCTGGCTAAAAAAGAGGCAACTTATTTTGAAAATCTCGTTCAGTTTAACCAAACCGAACAAAAAGAAGTAAAAGCCTTCTATTTTGGAGAATTAAGTAAGGTCTCTAAAAATAAAGATGACTCCGCCTTTAAAATTGATGCCCAATTTTATGAATATCTCTCACATTGGTTTTATGTCGCTATCCACGAACTGGTCAATCTCTCCGACTTTAAAGAAGATCTAGATTGGATTTGCGCAGCCCTTAAAAATAAAATCACCAAACCTCAGGCTAAAAAAGCCCTAGAGCTTTTAATTACCATGGGGTTTTTAAAACGGACGGCTCAAGGAAGGCTCATACAAGTTTATCCTAAATTAGAATATCTCCAAGAAGTGAAAAATCTCGCCATCCAAAAATTTCATCAACAAATGCTGGATCTGGCCAAAGAGTCGATTGCACAGGAAGAAATTTATGAACGAGACCCCAGTTCTTTAACAGTTTGCGTCAAAGAGAAGGACTATGAGTCCATCAAAAAGCGCATTGAAGAATTTAGAGATGAACTTAACTCTAAATTTAGTTGTCAACCTGGAGAAGGAAAAGAAGTTCTGCAACTTAATTTTCAGCTTTTTTCCTTAACCACAAAAAGGAGGCCCTCATGAAAAAACTATTCATTACACTTGTGATCCCATTTTTATTCACAAGCACTGCCTTTTCAGGCAGCGGTACCAATGTAGGCGGAGGAAACGATGGAACTCAAGAAAACTATTATCCTCACGACCACGAACGAGCCCCGCATCATCATGATATCGGTACTGAAGCAGATGATATTTACTGGCATAATGTAAATGCCTGGTGCTCTTCAACACGGGCCATCTTACAAGAGTATAAAAATTATGCTCGCATTGCCCAAGGAAACTTTGGGGAAGCCCGAGCCTATCTGGTCAAAGGATTAGAAATTGCTCTCAGTAATTATAAAGATCCTGCCAGAAGCGTCCCTTTCGAACTCTTAACGATTCGCTCGATCTCACGAGGGCTGGCACTGAATAATGAACTCACTCGAAAACCTGGCCCGTTTGAAGATCAAGTGGTGTCCACTCTTCTTTCTCATCTCTACACATTCATCATGAACATTAATTTGAAGTTTGACCAAACGGTTATTCTTCCGATGTACCATGATCATTTCTGTAGATGGGATAGAAGTTGCCCGGACTGTCGCCCTGGAACACCCTGCAAGCTCCATCAAACGTGTCCTGTCTGCCATCAGCCCTTGTACAATCAAGACAATTTCTACGCAGAATTTGGAAAATATGTCCAATTGCTTTTAGACTTTGCTCTCTCACGTGCTGAAGGGATGGGAAGTGACCCCTATGAACTTCTTTTCTTCGATCACATCACCCAGTGGGCTGCAAAGGACTTAGGAGATTCTATTTTCCGTCGGAAATATGAATGCGTGGGACACACCTTGGCAAGCTTAAGTGAACTGATTTGCCATTTCTTAAACCGTGAAAAAACACCCTTTCCAAATTCACGAATCTTGATTAATTATACCCGTGAAACAGTCAAGACTGTGAGTAAGGAATTACAAGACATTGAGTATGGCAGACATACCTGCTCAGAACGATGTAGTCACAGATAAGGAGGAAATATGAAAAAAATAATATTCGCAATCATCGTAGGTCTGGCAATCCCTCAGTTGGGATTTGCCAATCTTCAAAACTTTGTCCGGCTGCATGAGTATTTTAAAAAGACACTCAGCATCCAAGAAGGAAGCTTTGTAGGACGAGGCGTAACTTCAGATGAAGAATATCAACTCACCCTTCTTTCCTATAGTGCGGATGTCCCCGATAGCTTTGTGGTCATCTTGGAAAGATTAGACAAAGCGTCAGCAGCCTATTTTTCAACGCCAACTTCTCCAACACAGTCTGATCTTTTTAAATTTGTGTTGAGTCAAGATAAGGCAACTCTTTTGCCCCCGTTTGAAGGACAACCTCAAATGACCTTGGCGCTTCATCAAGTTGAAAATGATCGGATGATGCTGGAACTTAAACCCTCTAGAGAAGATAGCATTTTTGGAGAAGTGGTTCGCTTTCACTGGGGAAGAACGCCTCAAGTCTATCGTGATTTAAGAAACACCCGCTTTCAAAAAGACAAGAGCGAAGTTTTAGTGAAATCCGATAACGAAGGAAGCTGGGCGGAAGTTTCTTTTCCCAAAGATCCTACGAATAGCGGCCTCTATCGTATTTCAGATGAAGGGATTCCCGGTCTTTTTGTTTTAAGACGAGTCGTAAAAGATCGCTATGGACAAGAAGAAAGCGAAGAAATCTCTCATGTGGTTTATTTTTCAAGACGAGTGGTACGTGGACTTTTGGGCCTAGGAAAACATGGCACCAAGTACGTTACGACGATCTCCTCTTTGTCGAACACCACATGGGAACTTGAGAGAGACTAGTTTTATGAAATTCTTAAAACTTGTTATCTTTACGATCGTTGTATCTTGCGTCTCCCCTCTTTGGGCTCAAGAAGGGGCAGAAGATTTCATCGATCCCCGAGACATTGGAGAAGATGTTCGTCAGTGGGCGCAAAATACTTCTTTAAAACTGAAAGAAGTTTTAAGAAAATCTAAAAAACTAAATCCAGAGCAAAAAAGAAATTTTTTGCTCTACTCCATTCGAGAAAGTGTGGAAGAAGCACAAGGGCAAGCAGAGCTTTTGCTCATGCGGTTTGCTTTAAATCGTGCCTTAAAACTTGAAGGCCTTTTTGCAAGGCAAGCAGATGAGCTATCGATGAACTACATTCTTCTTCCAGCGGTCAAACAAGCCATTAGCCTTTATGAACGCGCGGATCTTCCTTATCTGGAAGCCAACAAAGATAAACCTGCAGGTGAGATCGAGCCTCCCACCTATGCATTGTTCACCAAGTCCAATGTAGGTTTTTTGCTTACGGCTTCCAATATGAATAAAACGCTCGAGGGGCAATTCCATGTCTTAAGATACAGCGTCATTTGGCTCACCAATGATCTTTTGCGCTCACCCAAAGCCAGAAGAAATCCAGTCAACGCGCGAATTATTCTAGAGATGCAGTCTCTAGATCAAGAACTCCAAAGAGTATGCGAACGAGATATCACTTCTCAGCTCAATAACCGTATTCGTAGCGCACTTTTAGAATCTGGATCAAAGATTGTCGTAGAAGGAAAATCTACTTCGCGAGGACCTCAATTGGGAAGCCTTCCCAGATCCATAAAAGGACAAGATAAAAGAACCATGATCTTATATCCCGAGCCTGAATTAGGCACCCCTATATGTTACAGAGATCATTTTCCTGTCACTTACCAAGAATATGCTATTTTTTTAAATGAATATCGTTCTGGCATCTCTCGAAAAAGAGAGCTAATTAGTCTGGGAAAAGAGCTTGTTCAAAACTTTGATGAAGTGTTTGAAGTTTTAGCTGATAAATTTATTATTAAAAAACCTGAAAAAATAACAGATCTTATTTTTAGTACAGATTTTCCTGCGGCATGGTTAACTTATCATGGTGCTAAAACCTATTGTGAGTACTATGGGAAACATCTTCCTTCGCAACAATTACTGGAACCAGATTACTGGGCTCTCGAAGATTCTCCAGTGAAACTTAAAACTCCTGGATATCTTTATAAATTTCTTTACTGTGTTCAACCACTCATATGAATAAAAAAACTGCCATTCTATTTTTTCTCCTTCTAGTCATTCCGAGCACAGCGAGGAATCTCTTCGCTCAAGAAGCAACCCCTCCCTCGATCTTTGACGAAGGGACTGAGAGCACAATCCGCCCAGAAGATATTGGCGAAGATGTAAAACTTTGGGCGCAAAATACGGCGCTCAAGTTTAAAAAATTGCTTTCGAAAATTAAAAAACTCTCCGTTTCTGAAAAAAGAAATCTCATGCTTAAAACCATTCAAGAAAGTGTTGAAGAAGCGCAAGGAAAACGAGAGCTTTTGCTCATGCGCTTTTCTCTTAATCGCGCTCTTCGACTCGAACAAGAGTTTCGGACAGATGATGACGCTTTAGTCTTAAACCACATCTTACTTCCGGCTGTAAAACAAGCCATCACTCTCTATGAACAAAGTGATCTTCCTTATTTAGAAGCTAACAAAGATAAACCTGAAGGTGAAATCGAACCCCCACCCTATGCTGCGTATACAAAAATAAATATCGGCTACCTTTTAAATGCTTCCAATATGAATAAAACTCTGGAAGGCCAATTTAATATTTTAGGACTTTCACTCGCTTGGGTTGGGAACGACCTTCTCAGATCCCCCAAAGCCAGAAGAAATTCTGTCAACGCAGATCTTATTTTAAAAATTCAAAATATTTTAGAAGAACTTAAAAGCATGCCAACGGATCAAATCACCTATGCACTCAACAATAAACTCAGAACTACTCTTCTAGAGATGGCCAAAGAAATTGTCTCTGAAGCGCAAACGCAGATGGCTCCTCCTTTAAGTTACAATCCAGAAAGTATTTCTAAAGATACTCTTTTTCTTCCTCCCCCAGCACCGATTGAACCTAAAAAATCAAGTCCACCACTTGATCTAAGTTTTCTAAAACCACAGGCAGCACTATTAATCTGTGAATCCCAAGAAACAGTGGGGCTCCTCGTAGTTCACTCAACAACAAAAGAAGCGGGTGAATCTTCCATAGAGTTCGAGTGCAAGGGGACAGGAGGATTTTACAAAGTTACCCTTTTTGGGATTGGACTAGGTGGCTTGTACGCTGAAGATTCTATAGCCATAGAATATTTCGGCTTGGGAGATATTACGGGGACTTATTTTGGTCCTAGAGTCTCAGTTGCTATTGTGCTTGAAGGAAATATAGGATTTTTTACGAATGGCGCATCCATTGTTACTTTAGCAGGAGGAGGAGTTGGCTTTGGTGCCGCCGCTTCCATCTCCATGCTTAAAATTTCTAGCCCGTATTGAAAACATATGAAGTATAAATTGTTTTTAATTCTTCTTTTGATTCCCGCCTTCGCGGGAATGACATATGCCCAAGAAGCAACCCCTCCCAGCGTCTTTGACGAAGGAGTTGATACAACCATTAAGCCCGAAGATATTGGAGACGACGTTCGTCAATGGGCACAGAATACAGCACTCAAACTTAAAGAAGTTTTAAAACAAACCAAAAGATTAAGCTATCCAGAGCGAAGAAGAACTCTCATTCAAACCGTTCAAAGCGCTGTCGAAGAAGCACGAGACACCAAAGAACTTCTGCTGATGCGCTTTACCCTAAACCGTGCATTAAAATTAGAAACTTTGTTTCAAAACCAACCCGATTCCTTGGCGTTGAATTACATTCTACTTCCAGCGATGAAACAAGCCATTACTCTTTATGAAAATGCTGATCTTCCTTATCTGGAAGCCAATAAAGGAAAACCCGAAGGTGAAATTGGGCCTCCTCCTTCTGCAGCCCTCGCCAAAGCCAATATTGGGTATCTTCTCACAGCTTCTACGATGAATAAAACGCATCTGGGACAATTTGAAATTTTAAAACTTTCAATTGCGTGGATGGCCAATGATTTACTCCGCTCTCCTGAAGCCAAACGAAACCCAGCCAATGCTAGAATTATTTTAAATCTTCAAGTTTTAGAAGAGTCTCTCAAAAACATCACCCCTTCAGAGATTACATATACCTTACTCAACATGATCCGAAGTACTCTTTTAGAATCGGCTCAACATATTGTCTCAGAAACAAACGCAAGAATTGCTCCGGCCCTAGCACCCGCACCTATCCCTAATCCGCCACCGCCACCTCCTGTGAAAGAAACTTCTTCTTCATCCAATCAACTTTCTATTTTAGCAAACAATCTTGGAAGTAGAAAATGGGAAGCCAGAAGAGACACGGTTCGTCTCATTGGAAAAATTCAATCTCAGAAAGCTACAACGCTTTTGATCAATACCATTGGCGATTCAGATCAAGATGTACGAAATGCAACTATGGATGAGCTCGCTAAAAGAACACTCGCCAATGATGACTTATCAACCATAAAACCATTTTTATCCCACCATGCTTGGGAAATACGACATAATGCGGTACGCTTATTAAGAAAAATAAATACGCCCGAAAGCACATCTTTGGTCATTCCAAGATTAGATGACTCAGATAGCGATATTAGAGCATTAGCCAAATCCATTTTAAACACAAGGATAAAACAATGACAAAAAAAATATTAACATTTTTTCTTCTCTGGATTCCCGCTTTCGCGGGAATGACATGCACGAATCTCTTCGCCCAAGACGCCCCACCCTCTATCTTTGATGAAGGGGTCGAGACGACAATCCGCCCAGAAGATATTGGCGAAGATGTCAAACTTTGGGCGCAAAATACGGCGCTCAAGTTTAAGAAATTGCTTTCGCAAATTAAAAAACTCTCTGTTTCTGAAAAAAGAAATCTCATGCTTAAAACCATTCAAGAAAGTGTTGAAGAGGCCCAAGGAAAACGTGAGCTTCTCCTCATGCGTTTTTCTCTTAATCGCGCCCTAAGGCTCGAACAAGAGTTTAGGCAAGATGATGACGCTTTAGTTTTAAACCACATTTTACTCCCCGCTGTAAAACAAGCCATCACTCTCTATGAACAAAGTGATCTTCCGTATTTAGAAGCCAACCGCGGAAAACCTGAAGGTGAAATTGAGCCCCCACCCTACGCTGCGTATACAAAAATAAATATTGGCTACCTTTTAAATGCCTCTAACATGAATAAAACTTTAGAAGGACAATTTCATATTTTAGAGCTTTCGCTGGCTTGGGTTGGAAATGACCTTCTCAGATCTCCCAAAGCCAGAAGAAATTCTATCAACGCAGATCTTATTTTAAGAATTCAAAATATTTTAGAAGAACTTAAAAGCACACCCCCTGACCAAATCACCTATGGCCTCAACAATAAACTTAGAACTACTCTTCTAGAGATGGCCAAAGAAATTGTTTCTGAAGCGCAAACGCAGATGACCCCTCCCTTAACCTATAACCCAGAAAGTATTTCTAAAGATCTTGTGTTTCCTGAAGCATCGATTGAATCTAAATCATCAGACTCCAACTTTGACCTAAGCTTTTTAAGACCCCATGCAGGCATCTTGAGATGTCACTCAGATATAGATAAAAATGGACACAATTTTGATAACGTTCTAAATGTGGGGGCTATTGTTCCTCACGTATCCTCTAATGATGGCAGACACCAAGATACGCCAAGTTTAAAAATAATTTGTGAAGACGTTATCAGCGGAACCCAATATCACGCTGTTCTTTTTGGTCTAGGCTTAGGGGCTATCTACTCAGGAGAGTGGATGAGTCTAGAATATTTTGGTTTTGGAAGCCCTGTGAGCACATATTTTGGACCTAGGGTTTCCGCTGCTGCCCTATTAGTAGGAACAGATTTGGGTGTTTTAACAAATGGTCGGATGGTGATTAC
>JACPSU010000028.1 GCA_016193105.1 Deltaproteobacteria bacterium
CCCTCCATTAGGACCTAGATCGGCAAACATACTTTTCTTCTCTACTTGTGGAGTACTTTTCTCAGGTTTAGGCACCACAGGTTCTGGCAAAATACGAAGAAAAGGTAAAATATCTCTCCCACTTACTTCAATCACAATTTTTTCTTGGGCCGAGAGTAGCGCTTTTCGCATTCTATTGTTTAACTTATACGTAATTTGCTCTAGGGCTGTATCTTTCACTTCTTCAAATATCTTTTGAAGATCTAAAATCAGAGCAGAATTCACAGGATTTCTTTTGGTTTGTGGAGAACGGAGCAGATCTTTGGCCACCCACACAATGCTATATTTTAAAATTAGAAATTGATTCAAAAGCGATTTATTTAAATTTGAGCTATTTAAGAGATACCCAATGCTGGCCTTCGTAAATGCGGCATGTAGCGGAGGCTCAATTTCTTCTTGAGCCTTATCTTGATTCGCATTTAAAAATGGAAGATCTGCTTTTTCATAAAGAAAAATAGCTTCTCTCACTGCAGGCAATAGTACTTGCTGCACAGCTAACGTATTTTCTTCTCCAAAAAGTTCATCTAGAGCCAATGCGCGATTTAAACAAAACCGCATTAAAAGAAGCTCTCTATGATTTTGAGCTTCTAAAACACTTTCTTGAATGGTTTTGACCAACAAGGCTCTTTTTTCTGCTGGAGAAAGTAGCTCTTTTAACTCTGTTAATAGCTTTTGAAGTTTGAGTGCTGTATTTTGTGCCCACTGACGCACATCCTCTCCAATATCTTCGGAAGAAATGGACTCATCCACCCCTTCTGCAAAAATAGAAGTAGCAGGAAGTTCCTCTGATGTTTGTGCATAAAGAAATGGGATCCCTAAAAGAAGAAGACTCATGAACACTAACAAAATCTTGATCATGAATTGCAATTAACGAAGGATGACTGAGATGTCAATTTGAAACTATGGGCTAAGCCCATTTTCCCTTACCAGATGGTAAAAAGCACGCTTGATAAAAATAAAATGACTTTAGTTTTTCTCTTTGATAGATTTCTTAAAAATGAAAACTCATTCTTTAGACACTCATCCAGATGCAGAAAAAGTTCAGATAAAGCTTTTAAGACAAGCAAGCACTTCCGAGCGTCTCCGAAGAACATTTACAATGTCTTCATGGATTCTGTGGCTTAGCAAGCAGGCCATTTCAAAAGCACATCCCACCTGGAGCAACCGCAAAGTCGATTTGTTTTTTGTTGAAGTACATTATGGTAAGAAGCTAGCATCACATCTACAAGCATATTTAGAAAAAAATAATTTATGAATCAACCGGATGTTGTTAGTGCATTAGAACCTCTCATCAAAGTTCTAAATCGACTCAATATCCCTTACTATGTAGGGGGATCGATTGCCAGCTCAACATACGGTGCATTTCGGGCCACCAGAGATGTTGATATGGTATTTAATTTAGACCCTAAACATGTTGACGAGCTGGTGAACTCCCTAAAATCTCAGTATTATATTGACAGAGATATGATTCTGGAGGCCATTCAACACAGATCTTCTTTTAATTTAATCCACTTAAAAACAATGTTCAAAATTGATGTTTTTATTCTAAAAGAAAGAACTTTTGATCATGAATCTTTTAAAAGAAAAAAAGAAAATAAAATTGACGCAAGTACAAATTTAACCGTCTATGTTTCCTCTCCAGAGGATGTCATCCTTCATAAATTAGAATGGTATCGAGCTGCTGACCATATTTCAGATCGTCAATGGAGTGATGTTTTAAGTGTTTTAAAAGTTCAAGGTGATCGCCTAGATATGTCCTATATGGAAAACTGGGCAAAAAAGCTTGGTATTTTAGACCTTTTAGAAAAGGCTCTTTCTGAGATCCCGAAGAATTAATGTAGCCGAACTTGCTCTACATAGATTTGAGTTCTTTAAAGATGGTGGCAAAAAGACGCACAAAACGAAGCCGATCGCTTCTAATTTTTCCACGAGGAAAAAATAGATCAAAAGCATCTTCAGGAAATTCTCCTTTTGCAACAATATATTCAAAAACTTTTCTATTTATTTTTTCTTCAGATATACTCTGACCTATTTCTTCTGTAAAAACGTCCGGAATACACTCTAGGATGCCAGATAAAATAGGCGTATCACTTGTGGAATTCTGACGGTGTTCTTTCATGAGTTTACTGATCAAGGGAGAAAAGTGATGATACATCACACGCACCTCTTTTTGGTCTAAAATTCCATTGCCATCTTGATCATATCGAATAAAAAATGTTTCAATCAAACGCACCAGGGCAAAAACAGACTCCAATTCTCCTACAGATATGACCTGAGGATCCTGCCTCCCCACCAGTGCAATAATCGACCCCACATACCGTTTTAACTCCTCAGGACTAAGAATTCTCATGGCATCTGGAAAATACCACTGAAGCGTTAGAACTTCTTTTAAAATATCCAGTAATCCTTCACGTTTGAGCCCTTTTTCTTGGCTTTCTGGAAGATCTGCATAAAAGCTCTCTACTCGAACATCTCTAAAAAACCAGGTAGCCGCTCTAGAATTTTCTAAAATAAAACTCATCGCTTCTAAAATTTCGTATCGATCTAACGTTTGATCGCCATTGCTGGTGTAGAGCAGTTGATCCGAAAGAAGCGTAATAATTTTTCCTAATGAGACTGTATCTAAAGAGAGAGGATCTGTCCAAACTTGACGCGCCTCCTTGCTTTTAGCTTGAGAAAGCTCTCCTTCTGTCAATAAATCCAATCCTTTGAGTAACTTTTGAATCGTTGCAGTCAGAGAAGTGAGTTCTAAAGTGTCAATTTCAGAAAAATCATCCACAGTAGTTTGAGAAAGCTTTAAGGATAGTTTCCCATCATGATCTGTATCATAGGCTTGGATGGCCCGATCGACTAAAACACCTGCTATTTGAGTTAACAAAAAATTATTTTTATAGATAAAATTTCGTTTTTCAAAAGGCGTTGTCCACAAATAAATCGTTTTTGGAAATTTCGTAAACATATCTACCCCCTGATTAAAATCAGAGGGAGACAGTCCATTTTTATTTTCTAAAAGCCAGGCTCGAATTCCTTCTTGGGTCAGTGAAGCGTTGTCGCCTTGAAATAGCTGTAGTCCTCGTCGATAGGCAGCCAGGGCATCATGAAACAGCACCATCAATTGCTTCATCTCTTCTCGACCAAAGGTATTTAAAGATCCACCCACAATTTGTTTTTTAAAGGATAAGACCGCATCGACAAATTCCGTGGCTTTTCCTTGCACAGAAGCATACAAAAGCTCAAGAAGTTGAATCAGATCTTCTTTTTTAAGTTCATTTTGATCCGTTGTTAAAAAAAGAGAAAATAAGTGTTCTAAAAGCCTTTCATAGGCGTTTAGAAAAAATAATGTTTCTTGAGGGGTCCAAATACTTTGTTCTTGTAAAGAATTAATATCACAGACTTGGTGGTAGGCAAATTCAAGATGTGTAAGCAGCTCCTCCACCTGAGGCCCTTTGATGACGGTCCCCTCATGTCCCAACAGCACCTGGTTGGCTAAATACCCTGCTTGAATATAGTGAGAACCAATTTCTTCTTCTAACTGATCCCACAATTGATATTGTTTGAGAATTAAATCTTTAGGTATCGTATGAGAAATTTTGCCTTCTTGATTTTTTAAAACTTCTTTGATGATTCTCATATATAAAGAAAACATTTTTTTCCGAAGTTCCCAAAAACGAGGTTGATCTTTAGATACAGCCACTTTTTGGTATTCGAAAAAAAGCAGCGATAACTGAGGAACAAGATCACTCACACGATCCACTCTTAAAAGCATCTCTTTTACTTCTGAAAATCCAATGACATCTTGTTTTTCACCCAAAAGAATATCTCTAAATGAAAAAAGACGCTTGAGCCAAAGCATCAACCCTTCTGGATTCCCCAAAACATGCGCCTCCAGCAAGACCGATATTTCTCGTAGAGTCAATTGACCTATATTTTTCGAAACAATTTTATCTGAAGCCGCATCAATAGTTTGCACAGCACAGTTAATTACAGAATGAATATCTTGAGATTGAAGCGTTCCTTGAAGATATTTTTGAGCCGTTCCTTCTAAATCAATTTGGCAAGAAGTACTCTGGGTCGTTTGGCTCGAGTTCAGCTTAGGAAACTTTACAGGCAAAGCCTCTTCTCCATACCACTTCCCACATCCCGTAGAGAGGACAAAGAGGACAAATAGAATCATCTGTTTAAAAAACATAACGAGCCTCTACCCAAAAACGATCGTGTTGTCTCAAGCTCCCCCAATAGGTATTTTCTTCTCCCACAAGAGTACTGACTCCTGCTTTTATATGGAGGGGATTTAAAAAAGCTAAAGTCACTGCAGGGGTCATGACAAATTCTTTAAACAAAAGATCAGACTCTGCGCTAAAAGAAAATGGAACCCCCTGAAAGAAACGAAGTCCCATCTCTGTAAATAAATAAGATTTTGGTTTTTCAGGTTGATAGAGAGTAATTTTTTTGGAAGGCCCTAACTCTTTTGAAAAAACAATACCGACGATCCCCGCTTGAATGATCCCATACTTTTGATCATAGCGAACCCCCACCAAATGATTAAGCTCATGATTTAAATCTGGATTTTCATGTCGCACAGCCATCGTTTCCATCAAAAGAGAAAAGGGATTTAGTAACAGAGCCGCCTCCCCTCCAACAGAAGAAAACCGAAAAAAACGAGGATACAGATGAACCCGCGTCTCTACCGAAGATTCCTCTTTAATGTAGAGTTTTGCATCGTTGATAAGATACGGAGCAGGATTCATCATATGAGAGGCCAAAAGAGCCCCTTTAAAAAAAGACCACTCTCGACTGATGCGAAAAGCAACAGCTGAATGAAATAAGACATCGGTTACGTTAGGCGTATGCAACGTATAATCTAAGGGCAACCATCCTTCTCCAATCTGGACTTGATAAAATAAAGGAAGACTCCACCTGGAACGAATGGTGAAATGATCATCTTGAGTTTCATAACGAGCCCCTCCTCGATTCGGAAGAAAAAGAGGACTAAACAAGGCTTCATATAAAACACGAGCGCCACTTCGATAAGAGCCATAAAATCCGGCAATACCATCTCGGACATTCGTCAAAGCATCCACAGAAAAAAGTGGAAATATTTTTTGATGAGGGCTGTGAAGTTCTACTCCTCCCCATGGCAAAAGAATACGCCCTGCTTTAAAATTAAAAGGCTTTTTTTGATAGGACAGCGAGGCTTCTCGAACATCAAGCCAATCTGAAGCTTCTCTGGGAAATAACCCCCACAGATCTCCTGAAAACCGATACCCAATCCCTTTTTGATTCTCTTTTAGATAGTCGGCAGACAAATGAAGTCGCCATTCAGAACTCTGATCGCGATAAGGACTCGAATACGTAAATCTTTGGACATTGGTCTTCATTTCTGGGTAGGCAAGCGAGACATAACTCAATAAAAAAAAGGCAAGAACTTGGGAGACGCTTCTCTTCATGAACACCCGTTGAGAGCACTTTCGATACGCTCTTTGAGCTGTGAAGAGATGTCAGGCTGATTAGAAAAAGTCTGCAAAGCTTGTCGCGCTTGATTTCGAACATTTGGATCTTTATTTTGGAGCAAAGGAATTATCGCATCTATGGCTCTTAGGTCATGAAGCCACCCTAAAGATTGGACTGTCACTCTTATAATTTCGCTAGATTCTCTTATGTCTTGAACAATTAAAAGCAAAGGATCTACTGCACGGCTATCTTTAATCCGACCTAAAGCCATAATCACAGCTCCTTTAATTTTTTTATACTTTGGATCTTGAAGCTTAGGCTCTTTCAGCAAAGACATCATAGGATGATAAACTCTTAAATCTCTACTCCCAATAAGTCCCAGAGATTGAATAGCCGCTTCTTGCAGTTCCAGATCACTCTCTCCTAGAAGAGAGATCAAAAGATCAAATGCTATAGAATCTCCAATCCCTCCAAGGGCATTTACAATAGCTAATTTTACTCTCTTAGAAATTTCTTGCGGAAACATTGTGATTAAAGGTTCTACAGCAGGTCGGTAACGACACCGTCCTAAAAGCTCTATCGCCATTAATTTAACCTCTAAATTTGGATCTTCTAAAACGGAAAATATTGCTGCTAAACTTTTCAAAGCTTGGACTTGATTTAAAGCCAAAAGCGCTGCTATTCGAGAATCGGAATTCTTCCCCTTTTGAGCAATGAACGTAAGCTCTTCGATAGAAATATTTCTAGAGGGGAGCACAATATTTGCCAACACATCAGCTATCAACCATCGATAATTAAACGCATCATACTTTCTCATGATATTAAAAGAAATCTGAAATTCTTTTTGTTTGATCATATTTAAAGCATTGGGACGATGAGATTCATTCAGTAACCGCGCTAAAGTCCACAAGGGATGAGAAGAAGAAGGAAAAGAGCCCCCTTTTATGTGTGAGATAGAAGTAACCTCACACAAAAGAGGATCGATGCGCACTTCTATCTCTGAGCTTAAAATGACCAATTCTTTGTGAGCATGATTCGTAAAATTGATTTCTGGGATCAACCGCCCACCACTCCAAGGCTCTAGTGTGAAAAGATCTCTTTGAATCAAAAGAGTACCACTTGCTTGATCAAAAACTGATACCCTTACATCCCCAGAACTACGGTAGGACAAAATAAAAATTCTATTTCCGATACCAATGGGAGCCGCAATCGGGAGCTCTTGATCAGGGAGAAAATAACATTGCGTCTTTCCTTCGCTCCACGGTGTACAAAAGGCCCCAAGGACAAACTCTAAAGGAAATTCTTGAGATGGCGCCTGAGACGATAGTTGAGACATTTTTTCTGCCATATCGTCTTTGGTCCATTTTAAATCTTTTAAAATAGTGCCGATCATCCCCTCTAGAGGAACACGGTCATGATAGGTTAAAGCTTTTTCCCAATAAGAAATAGCAAGTTCAAAAAATCCTCTCTGATAAAGAACATCTGCAAGGGCCGCATAATACTCAAACAGTTCATTGGGACTCCCCACCAATAAAAAAAAGGGTTCTTGCTCAATAGCTAAATCATCAAAATACCACTTCGCAAAATGATCAACCCGGCTTCTCCATCGTGTTTCTTTTTCAGCAAGAGCTTCTGATTCTCCTTCCCTTTTCCATCGTTCTTTTAATTCTTCTAAAGTCTTCGCTTCATCTTTTTTCCAATAATGAAAATCTTCTAGGAATAAAAGCACATTCCATAAATCTCGATGGATATATTCTAAAACTGCTTTTTTAGATAAAAAATCATGATCCTTTAAAAGATCTATTTTTTTCAACCGAACCCAACGACGATCCTCTGAACGGACAAGATTTGAAGTCAAGGGACGGGTTAAACTCTCCCAGGCTTCTTGCCATTCCCCATGTTCAACAGCCTGCGTATAGAGAGATTTTATTCTTTGAAGCTCTTCTGAATCATTAGGCAGGAATAAACGACAGGAGGAAGCTCCATATGAAGCCACACTCTCCAGCCCCATGATTAAGACAAAAAAAATCTTCCCCCACACCCTCATGAAGGCTTAGTAAATACCATCAATTTTTATATTTGACAAATGGTGCGCCCGGAGGGAATTGAACCCCCAACCCTTTGATCCGAAGTCAAATGCTCTATCCAATTGAGCTACGGGCGCATTTTGACAATCTTTTCTATCTCAGTTAAAAGAAGTTCTCAATATGAAAGATGTTTTAAAGGCACTTCCTAAAGTAGAACTTCACCGCCATCTCGAAGGCTCTATTCCCATCCCTCTGGTGATCGAATGGAGCAAAAAATATAACCTCCCTTTATCTTTAGATATGCAAGTTAAAACCCCCATGCCTCTCCCCCAAGTTTTAGAGAGGCTTTTTTATCAGCAACGCTGTTTTCAAAATAAAGAGAGTGTCGAAACACTGACCTACGAAGTTTTGAAAGATATCGCACAAGATAACATTAAACTCATTGAACTTCGGTTTAGCCCCGGATTTATGGCTGAGCCCAAAAACTTATCCTTTGATACCATTATGGAAGCAACTCTTTTGGCCAAAGAGCGTGCTCAACAAGACTTTAGAATTGAAGTAGGATTTATTTTAATCAGCAGTCGAGACCTTGGTGTAGAAATCTGCGAAGAAACGATCGATCTGGCTCTACGATGGAAAAAAGACATTGTAGGCATTGATTTAGCCGGAGATGAAACAAATTTTCACCCAGAACTTTTTGAAAAACCGTTTCAACGGGCACACAAAGCTGGGCTTTTTATTACGACCCACAGTGGAGAAGTCTCTCACCCTTCTCACATCACAACTTCTATTGAAAAACTCAAAGCTTCTAGAATTGGCCATGGGGTTCAAGCCATTCAAGATCCCAAAGTCATTCAATACCTTGTAGACCATAAAATTCCTTTAGAGCTTTGCCCAACGAGCAACTTTATCACCAAAGCCATCCCTCATATTAAAGAACATCCCTTAAAAAGATTTATGGAATTGGGGGTAGAGGTCACCATTAATTCAGACGACCCTACTCTTTTTGGCACAACGCTCACCCAAGAATATGAAATTTGCATGAAAGAATTAGATTTCAGTTTAGGTGATATTAAAAAAACAATTTTAACGAGCCTTCACCATTCTTTTGTCTCAAAAGAGCAAAAAAACAGGGCGTGGAAAAACCACTTTAAATCTCTTGAAAATTAATTTTTTGCTGTGTTAAGGTGAGGCCAGATTTATGGATCTTCATCCACAATTAAAAGCAGGTGGCTTTTCAAAAAACAAAGCTCTTTTCTGGGGACTTACAACTTCTCAACTTACAGAAGAAGCTTTAAAAAGAGAAGAAGGGGTTTTAGCCGATCAAGGCCCTTTAGTCGTCACAACGGGAAAATACACCGGCCGATCTGCGGAAGATAAATTTATTGTTCGAGATGCCACCACAGAAAAGAAAATCTGGTGGGAGCAAAACAAATCTTTTTCACCTGCACAATTTGAACAGCTTCGAAAAAAAGTAATCGCACATTTAGAAAATAAAGACATTTTCGTGCAAGATTGTTTTGTGGGAGCAGATCCTAAACATCAGTACTCTGTTCGCGTGCTAAATGAAACAGCCTGGCATAATATTTTTGTCCGAAATATGTTTTTTAGGCAACCTTCTGGTTTTATCCATAAAAGCGCACCGAAGTTTACCCTTCTTCATGCTCCTTCTTTTAAAGCAGATCCAAAAACAGATGGCACACGCTCTGAAACCTTTATTATTTTAAATTTTACAACCGGGACAGTGCTCATTGGTGGAACAGCCTATGCTGGAGAAGTAAAAAAAGCTGTTTTTACACTTTTAAATTTTTGTTACCCCGATGAAGGGATCTTTCCCATGCATAGTTCCATTAATGTTGGAAAAGAAAACGATACCGCTTTATTTTTTGGACTTTCTGGCACAGGAAAAACCACTCTCTCAGCCGATCCAGATCGTGTGCTCATTGGAGATGATGAACATGGCTGGGGCCCCACGGGGACCTTTAACTTTGAAGGGGGCTGTTATGCAAAAGTGATTAATTTGTCTTCCAAAACAGAACCTGAAATCTACGCAACCACGCAACGCTTTGGCACCATTTTAGAAAACGTTGTTTTGGATCCCAACACAAGAACTCTCGATTTAAACAGTAATAAAATCACAGAAAATACTCGAGGTTCTTATCCCATCAACTTTATTCCCAATGCTTCTTCGACGGGAATTGCGGGGCATCCTAAGCATATTGTGATGCTCACAGCAGATGCTTTTGGCGTGCTTCCTCCAGTCTCCCAACTTACAACTGAGCAAGCGATGTATCATTTTATTTCTGGCTACACTGCAAAAGTAGCAGGGACAGAAATTGGCATTAAAGAACCCAAAGCAACATTTAGCACCTGCTTTGGAGCACCCTTTATGCCCAGACCTTCTTCTGTTTATGCACACCTTCTGGGTCAAAGAATGAAAACCCACCACTCGTCTGCCTGGCTCATTAATACTGGATGGATTGGGGGATCCTATGGTGTGGGTTCTCGTATTAGTCTTCCTTATACCCGAGCTATTTTAAAAGCCATATTTTTAGGCCAACTTAATGACGCTCCTACGGAGACAGATCCTTTCTTTAATTTAAAAATTCCAAAACAGTGCCCTAACATCCCAGATGCCATTTTAAATCCCAGATCAAGCTGGAAAGATAAAAATGCTTATGACACCAAAGCAAAAGAGCTGGCTAAGCAGTTTGTAGAAAATTTTAAAAAATTTAATTTTGAAGAATTAGCCAAGCATGGCCCCTACTCAAAATAAAAAAGTTTGGCTTGAGTCCATCTACCAAAAATATCACAAGCCCAAATTTATTCATCCTGATCCTTTAGAATTTGTCTATCGCTATTCTAGAGTTCAAGACCAAGAAGTAGCAGGACTCATTGCTTCTACTCTCGCATACGGACGTGTAAAACAAATTTTAAAAAGCACAAGCTGGGTTTTAGAAAAACTTGACCCCACTCCTTCGGACTTCTTAAAACAGGAAGCTCCCAAAGCCATTCGACATCTCACCCAAGGATTTAAACACCGATTTACAAAAGATGAAGATCTCTGCCACCTTCTTTTAGGCATTCAAAAAAATTTAAACCATTACGGCTCTCTCTATGAATGTTTCTTGGCAGGCTACTCTAAAAGAGATGCTACAACTCTGCCCGCCCTAAGTTCATTTGTAGAAAAACTGACAACTGTCATCCCGAGCAGCGCGAGGGATCTCACCTTTCCTCTTCTTCCCAAGCCAGATAAAAACAGCGCCAGCAAACGCCTCCACATGTTTTTGCGATGGATGGTCCGAAAAGACGCTATTGATCCTGGTAGCTGGGATCAGATTTCCCCCTCAAAGCTCATCGTTCCTATCGATACGCATATGCACCAGGTGGGACTGAAACTCGGATTTACAAAACGAAAACAAGCCAATCTTAAAACAGCTTTAGAAGTGACCGCTGCTTTTGCTAAATTTTCTCCAGAGGATCCTGTAAAATATGATTTTTCTCTCACCAGGGTTGGGATTTTAAAAAATTATTGAAAACTCTCAGCTTAAGATGCTTTTAGTTTTTGGAAGGAAAATTTTTTATCCAGATTAGGGTAGGGAGCGCCTTCCACTTCTGCATAGGGATAAATAAAATAATTTAAAGGCTCCCCTTTTTGAGGAGGAGCTAAAACCAAATCTCGCCCACGGCTAAACTCAATCCGATTCGCGGGGAGCATTCCAAAGTATTCATCAAGCTTTCCCGTCTTTTTAGCTTCAGTGGCATCAATCGGAATCCATCCAGCGTCTTTGGCATAGGCCTCCGCCCAACAATGATAGCCCGAAATTTCTCCAGACTCTTGATCTTGTGGGATGGGAACTCCAATTTCAAATCGTGCAGGGATTTTCTCACTCCGACTCATTGCAATAAATAAAGAATGAAAATCTGTACAATTCCCTCTTTTATTGGCGCATGCCCACACAGCATCCCCCCTGCCCCATCCTTCTCCAGTTTTGTCATATTTCATCTCACGAACCACATAGTCATAAAAAGCCCGAATTTTTTCGGAGGGTTTTTTAGCGCTCTTGGCTTCTTGGGCAGCAATAGTTCTAATTTGAGGAAATAAAGGAACCAGCTTATCCGTCCCTCCATATAAAGAAGGCTTAGAATATGCGCCACAATTTTTATCTTTACATCCAAAGTACGGATATCGGGCTACTTCGTATTCGAAGGAAAGATGAAGAGGAGTTTTCGACGTCTTTCCTTCTAAATAAATCATCCGGTTTCCATATTTTCTTTCCTGAGTAATTTTGAACGGCTGCTTAAAATTAGAAGGTAAAGCAGGCGTAAATTTTAAAACTTTCTGATACTTACTTTCAATAGGATACGGAAGCCACACCGATAAACGCTTCCCTTCTTCACTCGCAGGTTGAATTTCCACAGAATAGGTAAAGAGATAATTCTGAGGCGCATGCGCATGATACTCACACGCCGAAGAAAAAGAGTGGGCTCCTAAAAAAGACAGAACAGTAAACAGTATCCTAGCGTACAGGGACAATCTTATCTCCTTTAAAGGTATACCGTTCTTTTTTCACCCATTGACCCGCCACCTGTCTGGGATCTTTGTGGACTTTGGTTTTATAGACAACCAATTTTCCTTCTTTGGGCTCCAGCCAAAAATCAATGTCGTAGAGTTTTTCTTTGGTTTCCTTGAGATTAAAATCTGTACAGGCAAAATAGTTTCCATTCCCCAATTTTCTGACAGGATCATGGATTTTAACAAATAGAAGATCTAAAACTTTCCCCTGATCATCTGCATCTTCAAGCGTAAAAACTCCCTCTTTTTCGAGAGATTTCACATGCTCAGTAATGGCATTTTTGATATCTTTTTCCGTAAAGTTTTTCTTTACCGCCTCACCTGCATGTTCTTTCCCTGGATGTTCCTTCCCTGCATGTTCAGCTGCATAGAGCTGTGACATTCCCAAAAAAACAATACTTAAACATATAATGAATAAACGCATAACGCCTCCTTTATTAAGAAGAGATTACAGAGCGAGGACGGCAGGATCAAGGAAAAAACGCCATGGCTTGTGTTTCCATGCTCCCGCATAATTGATCCCAATGCGTTTTCCTTGCTTCATCTGCTTAGAAGAAATACTCACGCCGCGATCTTCAAACCAAAGCCCGGTTTGGGCTTGCGCCCATTTCCCATTAAACCGTTGATCAATAGCCAAAGCCTTTGTTAACTTCCCCGGCCCATTGAGATGGCTTTGGTCTGTTTGAATTCCCCGAATGAGAATGGCCGCCGGAAAATCTTTGGCTTCCGTCACGATATTGAGCATCCAATACATCCCGTAAACCAAATACACATACCAAAGGCCGGCTTCTTCAAACATAATCTTGTTTCTTTCTGTTTTTCCTTTGGCAGCATGACAGGCCTTATCTTCCATCCCCACATAGGCCTCCACTTCTGTGACCATTCCTGAAAGAACACGACTTCCTTTTTTTCTGACTAAAAATTTCCCTAACAATTCACGTGAAATATCTAAGGTAGGACGATTAAAAAAATCTCGAGAAAGAATTTGGGACATATCTAACGATACGCAGGAATCCCCGTGACCGCTTCTCCAACAATCAACGTATGAATGTCATGGGTCCCTTCATAGGTTTTTACCGCTTCTAAATTACACATGTGACGGCCAACGTGATATTCATACGCCGTTCCATTGGCTCCGAGCATATCTCGTGCCATGCGTGCAGTTTCAAGCGCCATCCAGACATTATTTTTCTTCGCCAAAGAAACTTGATGCGGCTTCAGTTTACCTTCGTCTTTAAGTTTTCCCAATCGCCACGCTAAAAACTGAGCTTTTGTAATTTCTTGAACCATCCAGGCTAGCTTTTGTTGAACTAGCTGAAACGAAGCAATCGGCTTTTCAAATTGAATCCGCTCTTTAGAATATTCCAAAGCGCTATGATAACACGCCATAGCGGCTCCAATCGCCCCCCAAGAAATTCCATACCGCGCTTGATTTAAACACATAAGCGCAGATTTAAGTCCCTCTGTTTTGGGCAATAAATTTTTGACCGGAATTTTAACATCCGTTAAAGAAATTTCACTCGTCACTGAAGCTCTCAGAGAAATTTTTCCTTTAATGTCTGAGGTTTTAAGCCCTGCCGTTCCTTTTTCTACTAAAAAACCTCGAATCCCTTGGGTCTGCGACCCTTCATCGGTCTTTGCCCAAATGACTGAGATATCGGCCACAGAACCATTGGTAATCCACATCTTGGTTCCATTTAAAATATAAGAGTTCCCCTCTTTTTTAGCATTGGTTCTCATCCCTGAAGGATACGATCCAAAATCAGGTTCGGTCAGTCCAAAGCATCCAATGGCTTTTCCTTGCTGAAGGAGAGGCAACCATTTTTCTTTTTGTTCATCACTGCCAAAAGTTAAAATGGGATACATCACAAGTGCCCCTTGCACAGAAACAAACGATCTTAATCCGCTATCCCCTCGCTCCAGCTCTTGCATAATAATTCCATAGGCATTGGCCCCCAGGCCTGCACATCCGTAGCCTTTGAGCTGCGCTCCTAGAAGACCCAGCTCAGCCATTTTGGGAATGAGCTGTGAGGGAAATTTAGCTTTTTCGTTATATTCTTCAATGATCGGAAGAACTTCTTTTTCGACAAACTCACGTACCGTTTTTCGAATGAGTTTTTCTTCTTCCGTTAAGAGACCATCCAAGTCATAAAAATCTAATCCCTGAAATGTTTTCATATGGAATTAGTGTTACTGAAATTTTCCTAATTTCGCAAGGATCTTTAGCATGACACCAAACAAAGCTTAACAGGATAAATTCTATGCGAATTAAAAATGACTAAAGTCGTGGACAGTGATGTTCTTAAACTGCTTTTTTCTCTGGGACAATATTGATTGCCAGTTGGTAACCCAAAGATTTTAAAATCCTATATATTGTATCAAAAGTAGGAACTCTTCTTTGATCTCCTTTTTCAAGGCGAGCAATAAGAGGTTGTTTTACACCAGCACTTTTAGCAAGCTCAGTTTGAGATAATCCAGATCTTGCTCGAAGATCAGAAATTAAATGTGCTATCTGAAGATAAAATCTTCGCTCATCAAATTGTATCTTTAGCGCATTATCCTTTTTAAGCTGTCTAGCAATAATGGTTTCTAATGCAATCCCTTTTACTTTTTTCATCGAAGTACCTCCTTTAATCGTTTCCTAGCGACTTCCAATTCGTGTTTAGGGGCTTTCTGCCCTTGTTTCTTATATGAATGTAAAACATGCATATAATCTAAAGAAAGCATGACATAGAAAAAGCGCCATCCTCCCCCAGTTATTCTTATCTTTATCTCCCATAGCTTTCCTTCAATAGGTCTAAACTGGCAACCAATGGCATTAAAGCCATATTTTTTAACATCTTCAAAAAGAGCTAAGATTTGTGCTTTGTCTTCTCTATTTAAATCTTCTAAAAAATTCTCAAAATAACTTCTACCTGAGCTTGAGCTGTGAAATGTAATCTTCACTTTTATATATTATAACCAAATGGTTATAATGTCAACTGGCGATTAAAATTTTTTATTTTTGAGATATTTGTAGTTTTGTGATAATCAAGTTTGATTTCTCTCGAGTTATTAAGGGTAATTTAATTGGATCATAAAAGAGATTTTTTGAAGGGTACTTATCAGGCATTTCCAATTGTGATGGGATATTTTGCAATTGGAATTCCGTTTGGCATCTTAGCTGTGAAAGGGGGCTTATCCCTTTGGGCTGCTATAGCCTTAAGTTTGTGCGTGTATGCAGGATCAGCCCAATTTGTGGCTCTCCAGCTTTTAGCTTCAGCTGCAGGTTTTTTCCCGATCTATGTGGCGACGTTTCTTTTGAATTTAAGACACTTTTTGATGGCTACATCACTCGGAAGCGCTCTCCCAAATATGCGGACTCCTTTTTTAACCTTATTTGCACACCTCATCACAGATGAATCGTATGCCATTAATATCGGAAAGGTAAAATTAGATGAATATCTAAATCCCTGGAATGCTCTGGGAACAAGTGTTACCGCCTTTTTAACATGGAACATCGCTACGGGAATCGGTTATCTGGCAGGAAGTCAAATTCGAGTAGATTTTAAATACATAGAAGGGGCTTTACCTGTCATGTTTATTGCGCTCTTGGGACTCCAGCTTAAAGAGAGAAAACATTGGATTTTTTCTGGGTTTTCTTCTCTCTTAACATTTCTTTTTATGTTACTTCTCCCATCTAAATGGCCTTTTTTATTAACGGCAATTCTGATTCCATCGGCTATCGTGTTTTATGAACAGAGGAAAGTTCAATGACTGATCATCTATCCATAGCCTGGCTAATCTTAGGTATGTTTGTAGTTACTTTCCCCGTCAGATTTATTCCGCTTTTTATTTTTAACCGCATTGCCATCCCACAATGGGCAAAAATATGGCTTTCCTATGTCCCTCTTGCTTTGTTTTCTGCCTTTGTCACACAAATCTATGCCGAACCTATAAATGCGTTTCATTTTTGGGATAAAATTCCATTAATCATTTCAGGAATAACCACATTAGGGGTGACCGTAAAAACAAAATCTTTGGGATGGGGGATGAGCTTAGGATTCTTTGTTTTTGTCATCGCAGTTTACTTTTTAAAGTAACCATCTATTACTTATTACCTAGGATTGGCCGGTTATGTTCCTGTTAAGTGCACGAAGAACTAAAATAGATTAAGAGTTTTATCTCTGAATCAGCTCGACCAAATGCACTTGGCACCAGTGACCACCGATAATGGCCCAACCAGAACGAAGCTCTTGATACAGCACATCTCTATTTTTTTCATTTCGATCGACAATAGGATAGCATTCACGCCTTTGATCTTTCACTTCAGAATCAGATTCCAGCATTGTATAATCTAAAGACTGAGACTCAAGTTTTATTGAGCATCGATATCCTAAAAAATCTCTATCTATCCCACCTGAAAACAATTCCACTCTAGGTGTTATTTTAATCAGCCTTGGGTTAAACCCCCAGAACTTAAGGGACAAATGTAAGAGTCTTGTTTCAATATCAGATACTGCCTCAGAACATTTTTGCTCAGCTTCTGCTTTTAATTTCAAAGCATCAGGATGATTCGGACCAGACCAACTATTTGTCACTGTTTGGCTATAAGGAATCACCGTGACCGTATCTTTCACCTGCGCATGCAAAGTTAGACTATTAAAAGATAAAGTAAAAAATAAGACCAAAAAAATAAACACAACTTTAGATTTCATATAACGATACCTCCCTTGAAAATTCTAAAATACAAGAGCTACACTTTTTATCAAGGAAAAAAATGCCAAATTTACACTCATTTGACCGTCCCATCTTGTAATGGTATATTGCCACTTCCTCCCAGAAAACAAGAACTAGCCCTATGCTTCGAATTTTTATTTTTTTGCTTATCTTACCTACTTGGGATTTCTTACACCCCAGCCTTTCTTTTGCCGACGATTTGTATATTGGGAACCCACCTCGAAAAGTGGAAGTAGGTGATTATATCCATCTTCGAGGAGCTGTCTTAGGTGGCAATATGGTAGGCTTTCTAAATACAGTCGTCACCTATATGGAAAAAGATCGTATTGTGGTTTCAAGGGGCCTCAGTATCTATACCCCCAATATTGATGTCAGCAGATCCCATATTATTGAAAAAAATGCGCCTAAGAAACCTTTAGTAGGAGGAGGCATTCTTGACTATGCAATGAATTTTCTACAAGAACCATCTATAAAAATAGTCATTGCAGAACGAGGGATCGATAATGCCAGAGAAATGTTTGAGCCAGGATTTTTTTTCACTGAGCCAGATTGGCCCGTTGTTATCTTTTTACTGAGAGCATCTATTTTACACAAACATGATGTAGGACTCGGGATCTTTCAAGATCATTTGTTTTTAAGAGATCCCCAAATGGGAGACATCAAGCTTAGGGAGTTTCTAATAAAGAATTGGATCGGAGATCGACACAAACGCCTTGATCTTAAAACTTTAAATCAATTTATGAGAAGCAAAGGAATAACCCGAATTCATTTGCAACAAGCAGCTAGAATCATAGAAGCATCTGGAGGCGTTATTCCCTTTGCAGATGATTGTGAATTCATGCTTTCAAATCCCAATTAAAAAAATCTAAAGCTGAGACCTTCTAAGCCGATTGGCATTCAATACAACGGTTAAAGAAGAAAGGGTCATGGCAGCGCCGGCGATCATGGGGTTGAGTAAGATGCCCCACAGAGGATAGAGAATACCTGCAGCGATAGGGATACTGAGCACATTATACAAAAAAGCCCCAAAGAAATTTTGGTGAATATTGCTAACGGTGGCCTTTGAAATTTGAATCGCTGAAACAATAGGGAAAAGTCCCTCTCCCATGAGAATCATATCTCCAGCTTCAATCGCCACATCTGTTCCTCGACCCATAGCAAAGCCCACATGAGCTCTTGATAACGAAGGAGCATCATTAATTCCGTCTCCCACCATCCCTACTTTCTCCCCTTGTAGCTGAAGCTCTTTTATTTTTTTCTCTTTTTCACCAGGCAAAAGCTCTGCATACACTTCAGAAATTCCAAGTTTTTGTGCAATCGCCTGAGCCGTTTTTGCATTGTCCCCTGTCATTAAAATAATCTTAAACCCTTGTTTTTGAAGCGCCTCAATGGCTCTCTTTGCATCTTTTTTAAGGGGATCTGATACACGGATGGCTCCAATCACATTTTCTTCCAACCCTAAATAAATTGAACCTTCCTCTGGGGAGACAAATTCTCCTAAATCCATATGTGCATGACGCATAAGTTTTAAATTCCCTAAATAAATTCTTTTTCCTTCCCAAAGGGCCCCCACTCCTTGTCCTACGTCCGCATGAAAATTTTGGATCGGCAAAAAATCTAATTTTGTTTCTTTAAATTTTGTAAGAATAGCCTGAGCTAACGGATGCTCCGAATGTCGTTCAAGACTGGCTGCAAGTTGTAAGATCTTGTGCGTATCAAACCCCGATGATCCTAAAACATGAGTGACTGTGGGATGTCCCTCAGTCACCGTCCCTGTTTTATCAAGCACAAGAGTTGTCAGCTCTCCTGCTTTTTGAAGCGCTTCTCCATTTCGAATTAAAATTCCATGTTCAGCGGCTTTGCCCACCCCCACCATAATAGAAAGTGGAGTTGCAAGCCCCAACGCACACGGACAGGCAATAATAAGAACCGTCATCATCGTAACAAACGCATAGGCCACTTGAGGCACAGGTCCCCAATAAAACCACACCCCAAAAGTGACGAGCGCCAAAACCATTACGACTGGCACAAAAACTGAAGCAATTTGATCTGCAAGTCGCCCAAGTTGAGGCTTTGAGCTTTGAGCTTGTCTGACCATTTCAATAATTCTGGCCAGCGCCGTTTCTTTTCCTACACGGGTAGCCTGAAATACAAAACTGCCACGGGTGTTGAGCGTTCCCGCGTGAACCTCTTGCCCCATCTTTTTTTCAACGGGCATCGATTCTCCAGTCAGCATCGATTCATCCACCCACGAACTCCCTTCGATTACTTTTCCATCGACAGGAACTTTTTCTCCGGGACGAACGCGCACCTGGTCTCCGACTTTCACTTGATCGAGTGGAATATCTGTTTCTATCAGATTTCGAATCACACGCGCTGTTTTGGATTGAAGCCCCAAGAGACGCTGAATAGATTGCGACGTTTTCCCTCGTGCTTTAGCTTCGAGTGCACTTCCTAAATTGATAAAGGCAATAATGATCACCGCGGCTTCAAAATAAACATGCCTAGCGATTTCAGGCAAAAGCGCGGGAAACAAAGACAACCCCATAGAATAAAGCCACGCTGCTCCCGTTCCCACAGCAATCAAGGTATCCATCGTTGCTGTTTTGATCAGAAAAGCTTTCCAGGCTCTCGTAAAAAAATGTCCCCCAGAATAAATTAAAACACCCAGAGTTAAAATCCCAATAATAATCCAAAATGCCTGTCCCTCATCTAATGAAGGCAAAAGATGAAATAAATCTCCTAAAAAAAGAGGAAGTCCCAAACACCCCGCTACGAACGCTTTGAGATAAAGAGTTTTAAAAGAGCTCTGATCTTGAGATGTCTCTTGATCCAAAAATTCTTGGGCTTGATATCCGATGGTTTGAACAGCTTGAATCAAATCTTCTACACGCACCTCTGAGGGACTAGATACGGTGGCCAGTCGTTCCACTAAATTGACAGAGGCTCCAGAAACACCCGGAACACGACGTAGCGCTTTTTCTACCTTGGCCACACACCCTGCACAGGTCATCCCTGAAATAAGCAATCGTTTTGAGTAAAAGGTCATCTTTAAGCTCCTTCAGAAATATTTCTAAAATTTTTATACAAGGTTAGATCGTAAAAAATTTTAATCGAAGAGCCAATAAAAAAAGGAGCGGAGAGACTGAGCCCCTTCATGGCTTGTCCTGCCAACGCCGGTGAAAGCCCCCATCCCAATGTTCGTGTCACATTTAAAATTCCAATGGCAAAGGTTCGTTCATGAGGCTCCACAATAGAAGAGATATAAGACTGTCGTGTAGGGACATCCA
>JACPSU010000006.1 GCA_016193105.1 Deltaproteobacteria bacterium
ACTTTTAAACCCTCGGGTATCAAGGGATGGAATAGAAGTTGCTGCCTTGAGTTCAATAGCCCAAACTTTTTTATCAAATTCTACAATGAAATCGACTTCAGCCCCATGCTGTGTTCGAAATGTTGAAATTTGAATATCTTGATCTTTGGCCCAGGCGCTAGATAATAATTGGGTAAAAAAGAAATGTTCAAATAGGAGTCCTATGCGGTCTTGAGAGGCAATAAAATTATTAAGGAGAGCATTTAAAATTCCAACATCAAAAAAATAAAATTTAGGATGTTTAATGAGTCTTTGACGAGCATTTTTTGAAAATGATTCACATCGATGGACAATCAAAGTGTCTTCTAAAATTTCAAAATAACGAACAGCAGATTCTCGAGGTACTTGAGCTTGAGAAGAAAGCTTAGAAAGGTCTAAAAAATTTCCTGAATGGGCAGCTGTGGTATATAAAAATCTTGAAAATCCTTCTAGATTTCTTGTCAGTGCTTCTGCTTGGATTTCTTCTTTTAAGTAGGTAATGCAATAGGATTTTAAAATTTTTTGCCTTAGGTTGTTTTCTTTTTCTGTATAAATTCCTGGGAGCATGCCTGTTTCTAATGCTAGGGGCATATGAATGTTATGATGGAGCTCGAAAGCACTCAAGGGGCCTAAGTGATATACCAGAATTCTGCCAGGCAAAAGATTGGCTTGTCCTCTTTTGAGTTTTCTGGCGCTAGAACCTGTTAAAAAAAACTTAATATTTTTTTTATGCTGATCGATTAAGACTTGTACGGTATTCAAAAGTGACGGAAGTCTTTGGACTTCATCTATGAAAATAACCTTCATTTTTTTTAAGTCCAGTCTTTGTTCAAGCTCATTTGGGTTTCTTGCAAATTCGATAAATGTTGGTTCATGGGCCAAATTGATGGTTAAATCGGGTTTTAAGGACTCTATCAAAGTAGATTTTCCTGTTTGCCTGGGGCCCAGCAAGAGAATGCTTTTGGGAGATTGGTTGAGTAGAGACGCTAAGGATCGTTTTATGTACATGTGGTTATTTTACTCGGTATTTTACCTACATGTCAAGCATTTTAAATTCCCTTATTCTATGAGTAACTTAATCTTCTTCTTGGAGTTGGAGGATTTCTTTAAGTTCTGGGATCACTTTTTTAGCAGCCTCATAGCCTGCTAGCATGGCTTCGCGTTTTCTAGAAAAATCCAAAAAATCAATTTTAGAAACTTCTGGACGAATGATGACATGAGCGCTTTCCAGTTGTTTTTTAGTGAGTGAAGCAGAAGAAATTTTGTATGATTGAATAGTGATATCCCGGTCGCGTTTGAATGTGTAGCTATCGATTCCTTGCGTAAGATCCACGGCGATAATCAGATCTGCTCCTCGTTGTTTGGCAATGTCCACGGGTAAGCCTTGGCTAATTTCTCCTGAGACCAAGAGTTTATTTTCAATAGAGATAGGCCCAACGATGCCTGGAATGACAAGGCTGGCTTGGACGGCAGGAATGATAGGGCCTTTATCCAAGAGAGTGGGACTTCCTGTTTTAAGATCTGTTGTGGCTAAGAAGAGTCGGACAGGGAGGGACTCTAATTTAGAGTGCACCAACCGTTGGTTTAAGAATCCCTGAATTTTGAAATCTAGGTACATATCTTTTTTAAAATTCATGGCATGCCATTCCAAATCATTGGCACTTTTTTTATTAGCATAAAGTGCTCCCATTAAGCCCCCCATGCCACTCCCCACAACCATATGAATGGGAATTTTTTCTTCTTCGAGGGCTTTAATAACCCCCACATGTGCGTAACTTCGGGCGATTCCTTCCCCGAGAACGAGAGCTACAAGAGCTGTGCCAGACTCAATTCCATAAATATCCGGCCGTGGCTTTGGGATGCTGCACGCAACAAAGCTGAGTGAGAGAATAAGAACCAGTAATTTCAATTTCATGATGAAGCCTCCGAGAGTTTAATGACATTACAGTTTTGTAAATATTGCGCATACCATTCATCATACGTAAATAAAAATATTTGATGCTCTGTCGCACATGTCTTCAGAAACTCTAAGACTTTGAGCCGTCGCTCATAATCAAAATTAACAAAAGGGTCATCTAAAAAAAGAGGAAGGTGTCGGTCTGGACTTAGAAGTTTTAGAAGTGAAAGTTTCATTGCAAAATAAAGCTGATCTTGCGTTCCACAGCTTAAAGAAGAAGTTGAAATGGAATTTGCCCCATTTTTCCATTGTAGAGAAGGAACCAAGAACTCTTCATTAAAAGAAAAATGTTCGTAGGTATCTGAAGAAATTTTGTGAAACAAAGATTCGGTATCTTTGGCAAAAAGCTTTAAATGTTCTTTTCGAAAATCAATGACCATTTGGGTAAGCATTTCTTTGGCTGTCCAAAGAGCTTGGGCTTTGATTTTTAAATTTTTTTCTTTGGAGTTTAGATCAAATAAATCTTCTTCCAAAGTAAATGGACTTTCTAGGCCTTTTGAAAGAAAAAGATAGTTTTGTTTTTCTGTTGCATACGTTTCTTTCAACTCTTGGATGTCTTGAATTAAAGTCATTTTTTCAGCTTGGTGTTCTGGGAGGGATTTATTTTCTTCGATGACGGTTTGTTCCAGCTCTATTTTTTGAGAGTCTGTTTCAAAAAGAGATTTTTGATGATGCTGGATAGAAAAATCTAATTTTTTGATATCGGGAAGTACTTCCAATTGACTGCGAATACGCATTTCTTGGAGCTCGTAGTGTTGAGCCGTTTGTTTTTGTCGATACATAGTGTGACCTAAGAAGAGACTGACCCCAATAAAAAGAAGAATGAGCCAAAGAAGGCCGATATTGGCAGAAAAAAAGATCATGGGAAGTGTAAAAAATGCTGCAATTAAAAAACCAATGGTCAGGCGGCTCATCTGAGGCTTGGTTTTTTGAACTGTTTTTAATTGTTCGGTCAGGCGTTCAACCAGAGACTTTCGTTTTTGAAGTTCTGAGAGGGAATCTTTGACTTCTGCTTCTTTTCTGAAAAGTTTTAGAAGTTGCTCGCGAGCAGAAATGCTTTGAGTTAGAATCTTTAAACGTTGCTCTTTTTTAGACAATGTTTCTTTAAGGTGACTAATTTTTTCTGAAATTTTTTGAAGAGCTTCTTGTCCTGTGCGGGCTTTTCCAATCCTTTGTTCAAGTTCTAAAATTTGTTTTTGAAGCTCTTCTAAAAGACGATCATTTCGTTTGTCGATCCCTTTGGGATTTTTTTTGGTCAGTTCGAAATAGCGTTCATCTAATCGGGTAATAATTTCATCATATTTAAATTCTGAAATATTAGAGATCAGCTGTTTGAGTTCTGCGCGTGTTTCTGTGGAAGGAGGTAAGTGAAGAGAGCGTTGTTCAATAAATAAAGAATTTTTAAAAATTTCTGGATCAGAAAATCCAAAAAGGTCTTGAATTTTATTCAGATACACTTCTCGCTCAGAGCTTCTTCCTTGAGGAGAAATCTTACCCTGAAATGTTGAAAGGTGATGAGTGGTCATGTTTTTTTGCATCAGCGTGACTTGATCTTCTAAAAAATCTCTTTCTAAAAGAATTTCGTTTTCAGAAGTTTGAAGGGAAAGCCTAGCTCGATATTGAGAGGGATTTTGCCAAGGCAGATAGCGATGGCGATCTACTTTGAATCCAAAAATGACGCCCAAAAGAGCATGAAAGAGGGTCGATTTCCCAGATTCATTTTGGCCTATAATTAAATTTAGCCCTTCTTGAAACTGAAGCGTTTTATTTTGAAACTTTCCAAAATGTGTAAGACTTAACTCTTTAAATATCATAGGTCTTTAAGCCCTTTTTTGAAATTCACTTAAAATTTCTTTAAACGCTGTTCGATACACCTCTTGCTCTTCGGGGGTATGCAGCGATTCAATTTTTTCTTTCATTTTTCGTACGAAAAATCCTCGGATTGTATTTTCTTTTTCAAGCCTTTGAATCCATTGGCTTTCTAAGAGAGATGTTTCATCTACTATTTCTAGGTGAGCAAAATAAGGAGCAAGGTCTGCGTGAAGTTTTTCAATATCTAAAACATCCTCGATGAGGCCTTTTAAGGTGATTCGAGCTAAAATGGTTTCAGACCCCATGCTCATCAGTTCTTTGGTGAGAGAGATATCGGCAGGCAATGTAAAAAGATCTACTTCTTTTTCAATGAGTGTTTTTGTGTTAACGGCAACCGGAGTAAGGGTGAGCGTATTTTTTTCGTCAAATTCCAAAAGATGAACATATCTGGGGCCTGATTCCCGAAATCGTTTTCCTTCGGGGGTGCCTGGATAGCTTGCAACGATTTTTCCATTGTGGTGATAGACGGTGCGATTGTGGTAATGCCCCAAAGCGCAATAGTCGAGATTTAAAGCTGCAAGGTCTTCTACTTGGAAGGGAAAATCTTTGGCATAAATTTTCCAGTCCGGCGAGCCCGCCAGAGAACCATGAAGGAGTCCCACATGAACTCCTGGGGGGACATTATCTCTTCGTTTTAAATTTTTTAAATAGTCGCCTG
>JACPSU010000092.1:0-14280 GCA_016193105.1 Deltaproteobacteria bacterium
GCCGCATTGATAGAATGGAGAAGCCAAGAAACTAAAAAACAATGGACGGCGGAGTTTAGAAAAAAAAGAAAACAAGCCTACGACAAAACATATTATAATTTTTCAATGAAGAGCCTAAGAAAAATTTACGATCTCTGCGGAACGGTGGATTTAGAAAAATATAAAGTGGAAAGAAAAAACACAGGCAATAAAAATCTTCTTAAGCCAGAGACGCTCATAAGTAGATTTTTTGAAAACGACACTGAAAGATTTGAAACGGCAATCAAGTTTTATAATCACAAAATTAAAAAAGTGGCGTGGGTAGAAGAAAGAGTAGATGTTTATGATATTGAAGTTCCAGGTACGCATAATTTTGCGTTGGCATCGGGAGTTTTTGTTCACAATAGTGCCAAACAAGGACGAGATCGAAAAAATCAAGCCATTCTTCCTCTGAAGGGAAAAATTTTAAATGTTGAGAAAGCTAGATTTGATAAAATGTTGGGGTCAGAAGAAATTAGAATTTTAATTACAGCGCTTGGAACAGGAATTGGAACAGATGAATTTAATGCCGATAAGGCACGCTACCACAAGATTTTAATTATGACAGATGCGGATGTTGACGGAGCTCATATCCGAACACTTCTTTTAACTTTTTTCTACCGCCAAATGCCGCAGCTTATAGAAAGGGGCTATCTCTATATTGCACAGCCCCCTCTTTATAAAGTTAAAAAAGGAAAAGCAGAAAAATATTTGAAAAATGAAGAAGCTCTAGAAAATTTTCTCTTAGATACGTGCCTAGAAAGCGTTACGGTTAAACAAAAAACGAAGATTATTCCAACAGCAACTCTAAAAGAAGGGATCCAATCTGCTAGCCGCTTTATTAAAAACCTAGAAAAGATCTCTAAGAAAAGAGAATATGCTGTTGTAAAAGAAGTGATATTAAATTTAAAATGGCAAGAAACAATCCTTCACAGCGCAAAGCATCTTGAAGAAGAAACAAAAGCCCTTCAAAAAAAGATGCTTCAACAAAAAGGGACTACCTGCGACACTAAAATTGAAAAAGACGAAGCGCATACGGGATATAAGGTAATTTTTTCTACCTCTCGAGGAGGAATTAAGAAAAGTTTTGAAATCACACATCCGTTTTTAATTTCTCCAGAAATTGAAGAGTTAAAAAAACTTTCTAAAGACTTCGAAAAACTAGGTGCTCCACCGTGGGATGTGGCCGTTGACGGAGAAGCACAAACGGTAGAAGATTTAGAAAGCTTGGTAAGGGTTGTTTTTGATGCAAGTAAAAAAGGAGCCTATATCCAAAGGTATAAAGGATTAGGAGAGATGAATCCGGAGCAACTTTGGGAGACAACCATGGATCCCAAAAACAGAACTATTTTACAAGTGAGGGTCGAAGATGGAATCGAGGCCGACAATATTTTTACACTTCTCATGGGAGAAGAAGTGGCCGAGAGAAGAGAGTTTATTGAAACCAACGCGTTAAAAGTAAGAAACTTGGATATTTAATTTATGAACAGAACTACTTTTTTAGGACTAGGACATTATGTGCCCCCTAAGGTTGTGACTAACAAAGATCTTGAAAAAACAATGGATACTACGGATGAGTGGATTCAACAAAGAACAGGAATTTGTGAGCGCCGCTATGTGGAAGAAGGAATGGGAAACGTTGAGATGTCTTATGAGGCGACCCAGATGGCGCTTCAAAGAGCGGGGCTAAAAATTCAAGATATTGATTTTATTATTTTAGCTACCCTAAGCCCAGAATATACTTTTCCGGGGACGGCTTGTTTTCTTCAGGATAAATTGGGAGTTCCTAATATCCCCGCCCTAGATATTCGTCAGCAGTGCACGGGGTTTATTTATGGGCTTTCTGTTGCAGATCAGTTTATTAAAACAGGAATGTATAAAAGAATTTTATTGGTGGGAACAGAAGTCCATTCAACGGGAATTGAATTTGCAACCCGAGGAAGAGACGTTACGGTTCTTTTTGGAGATGGGGCTGCGGTCTCTATTTTAGGAGCTCTTCCTGAAAGCGAAAAAAGAGGAGTCTTATCAACCCACCTTCACGCCGACGGACGGTTTGCAAAAGATCTCTGGATTGAAAATCCCTCCTCCAGGTCTCATCCGCGCATTACCCATCAACATATTGAAGAAGGAAGTTGGTATCCTAAAATGAATGGGCGTTCTGTTTTTGTGACGGCGGTTAAAAAATTTGAAGAAGTGATTGATGAGGCGCTAGATCACAATAAAGTTAAAAAAGAAGAGGTCAATCTTTTTGTTTTTCACCAGGCCAATTTAAGAATTGTTCAAAGCGTGTGTGAGAAAATGGAAATTCCTATGGAAAAAACCTTTAATAATATTCAAAAATATGGAAATACAACGGCAGCTTCCATTCCCCTGGCCCTGAGCGAAGCCTGGGAAGCTGGGCGAATCAAAAAAAATGATTTGGTTTGTTTATGTGCTTTTGGCTCAGGATATACGTGGGCCTCTGCGCTGATTCGGTGGTAAAAAAACATGGCTGACGAAAAAGAAACACCTAAAGAAATAAAATTCCCAGCTCTCCCGCCGGCCCCTCCGGGCTCTTTTGTGGTGATTGATGAGGAGATGAAAAATAGCTACCTCGATTATGCGATGAGCGTGATTGTGGGAAGGGCCCTCCCAGATGCGAGAGATGGATTAAAGCCAGTCCACAGAAGATCTCTCTATGCAATGTATGATTTAAGTAATTTTCATAACAAGCCCTTCAAAAAATCGGCTCGAGTGGTTGGGGACATCATCGGCAAATATCATCCCCATGGCGATGCGGCGGTTTATGGAACAATCGTTCGAATGGCTCAGGATTTTTCTCTGCGCTACCCCCTTATTGATGGACAAGGAAACTTTGGCTCCATCGATGGGGATAACGCGGCCCACATGCGTTACACAGAAGTTCGAATGGCTAAAATTGCCGAGGAACTTTTGGGAGATCTTGAAAAAGAAACAGTTGATTATGGTCCCAACTACGACGGCTCTTTAAAAGAGCCACTGGTGTTTCCATCTAAAATTCCAAATCTCCTTATTAATGGCTCCTCAGGAATTGCTGTGGGAATGGCGACAAATATTCCCCCACATAATTTAACAGAAGTGATTCAGGGGTGTTTAACGCTTATTGATAATCCGAACGCTTCTCTTGAAGAGCTGGTTAAAATTATTCCAGGCCCAGATTTTCCAACAGCAGGATTTATTTATGGAAAAGCAGGCCTTAAGGAGGCCTATACCCAGGGACGTGGCGTTATTCAAATGCGGGCGAAGGCAGAAGTAGAAGAATCTAAAAAGGGGGACAGACAAAGCATTATTGTTACAGAGCTTCCTTACCTTGTGAACAAGGCAAAGCTGATTGAAAGTGTCGCTGATCTTGTCCGAAATAAAAAAATTGAAGCCATTTCAGATCTTCGAGATGAGTCTGATAGAAAAGGAATGAGAATTGTTTTTGAACTTAAAAGAGGAACTGTTGCTGGGGTTGTTTTGAACCAGCTTTTTAAAATGACACAGCTACAATCTTCTTTTGGTATTATCATGCTGGCCCTCGATAATTATGTCCCAAAAGTTTTAAATCTAAAAGAAATGCTACAACTTTTTATTGCGCACAGAAAAGAAGTTGTGGTGCGACGTACGGCCTTTGATTTAAGAAAGGCGCAAGAAAGAGTACATGTTTTAGAAGGATTAAAAGTAGCCGTTGAAAATATTGACGAGATTGTGGCTCTTATTAAAAAATCTAAAGAGCCAGAAACCGCCAAGCAAGGCTTGATGAAGACGTATCAGCTTTCTGAAATTCAGGCGCAAGCAATCTTGGATTTAAAATTACAACGTTTGACGGGCCTAGAGAGAGAAAAAATAATTCAGGAACATAAAGATGTTTTAAAATTAATTAAAGAATTAAAAGATATTTTAGCAGAAGACAAACTCGTTTTTGGAATTATTAAAAAAGAATTAGAAGAGATCACGAAAAACTATGGAGATAAACGCAAAACAAAAATTATTGCTCGCGCAGAAGAAGTGACGATTGAAGACTTAATTGAAAAAGAAGATGTGGTCGTGACCATTACCCATTCAGGCTATGTTAAGCGGTTGCCGGTGGATGCCTACCGAGCACAGCGTCGAGGAGGAAAGGGAGTGAAGGGAATGGAAACACGAGAAGAAGATTTTGTTGAAAATCTTTTTACGGCCACAACACATAGTTATATACTTTGCTTTACAAGCCTTGGAAAACTTTACTGGTTGAGAGTTCATGAAATTCCTGAAGCTGGGCGCGCAGCCAAAGGAAAAGCTATCGTTAATCTTTTAAATTTAGCTCAAAATGAAAAAGTAAGAGCCATTTTACCCATAGAAAAATTTGAAGAAGGAAAGTTTATTATCATGGCGACAAGAAACGGCGTGATGAAGAAAACAGAGCTTATGGAATATAGTAATATTCGCGCTGGCGGCATTCGTGCCATTACCGTAGACGAGGGAGATGTCCTTATTTCGGTAGAGCTTACGGATGGCAAGCAAGATATTTTCTTATCTACAGCAGATGGCCAGTCCATTCGTTTTGCAGAGGCACAAGTACGCTCTGTTGGGCGAATCGCTCGGGGAGTGAAAGGAATTACGCTTGGAAAGGGAGATCAAGTGGTAGGGATGGAAGTGATTGCCCCTCAAAGCAAAGCAAATATTTTAACCGTTACTGAAAACGGATATGGAAAAAGAACAGATGCAGATGAATACCGATCTCAATCTCGAGGGGGAAAAGGAATTATTACGATTAAAACAACAGATCGCAATGGTCGCGTAGTGGGCATGATAGAGGCCCCAGATGAAAGCGATGTTATGATTATCACAGATCAAGGTCAAGTGATCCGAATGCAAGCCAAGGGAATTTCTGTGATTGGTCGAAATACCCAAGGTGTACGACTAATAAACCTTTCAGAAGGCGAACGAGTCGTGGCCGTGGCCCCCGTCGTTGAAAAAGACGATGAAGACGAAGAAATCGCAAAAAATATTTAAAAATTCTCAAGCTCTTTTAGTTGGAGGAGTCAATAGTCCCGTCCGAGCTTTTGGATCTGTCGGAGGAGTTCCGCTTGTTATTAAAAAAGGACGCGGGGTCCAAGTGTATGACGAAGATGGCAATGGTTATATTGATTTTGTAAATTCTTGGGGGGCCTTAATTTTAGGACACGGGCATCCCTCGGTTGTAGGAGCCATCCAAAAGGCAGCTCCCCTGGGGACAAGTTTTGGAGCTCCAACCCAAGCCGAATATCTTCTAGCCAAGGAAATTAAAAAAGCCTTTCCTTCGATCCAAAAAATTAGGTTGGTAAACTCTGGGACTGAAGCGACCCAAAGTGCCATTCGTCTTGCTCGGGGTTTCACACAAAGAGAAAAAATTTTAAAATTTTCGGGCTGCTATCATGGACACACAGACTCTTTGCTTGTAAAGGCAGGATCGGGAGGAGCGACTTTTGGCATTCCCACAAGCCAAGGGATTCCTGGTGCGTTAGCAGAAAAAACAAGGGTCATTGAATTTAACAATGAAGAAGAGTTAAGAGCTATCTTGGTACAAGAAGGAAAAGAAATTGCAGCCGTCATTATAGAGCCTGTTGCGGCCAATATGGGAGTTGTGCTTCCTAAAAAAAACTTTCTTAAAAAACTCAAACAGCTTTGTAAGACCTCGGGCACCCTTTTAATTTTTGATGAGGTTATTACGGGGTTTCGACTGGCCCTCGGAGGAGCTCAAGGTGTTTATGGGATAAAGCCCGACCTTACGTGTCTGGGAAAAATTATAGGGGGCGGGCTTCCTGTAGGAGCCTATGGAGGAAGAAAAGATGTTATGAACCACCTTTCTCCTTTAGGGGGGGTCTATCAAGCGGGAACCCTCTCTGGAAATCCTTTGGCGATGGCTGCGGGCCTGGCCACCCTTCGGGAGCTTTTTCAAAAAGGGATATATGAAAAATTAAGAGTTAAAACAAAATATTTTTGTGAAGCTCTTCAAGAAATTATTCAAAAAACAGAGAGTCCTTGCCAGCTGAACTGGACAACGGGAATGTTCACTCTTTTTTTTAACTCTTCAAAAGTAATAGATTTTAAAAGTGCGATGCTTTCAGATACCCAAGCCTTCGCACATTTTTTCCATGCGATGCTTCAAAAGGGCATTTACTTGCCCCCCTCTCAGTTTGAGGCCAATTTTATCTCTCTTTCTCACTCTAAAAAAGACTTAGATTACACCCTAGAGTGCATGAGGTGCTATTTTTATGAAAGAGGATGAGCGCCGAGCCCAATATTTTAGAAAATATGGCATTGTTACCCTTCTTGTTATAGAAATTGTTGTTTTTGTCGTTGTAGGAATGGGGATAGGAGATTATTTGGATCGAAAATGGCTGAGCCATGAAAATATAGGTGTTGCGCTTGGAGGGCTTTTGGGGTTTGGGCTGGGAATTTATAAGTTTTATGCAGATACCAAGAGATTTGTTTTATGCAGATACCAAGAGATTTTTGAGATGAAAGAGGCTGATTTACATTGGATTGAAAGAGTAAATACACTTATTGGGGGCGTTTTTATAATAGGGAGTCTTTATTGGATGTCTTGGAAGCTCACCCTTTCTATTTTAGTAGGATTTTTAGTTGTTGGCGCTAACTTTTGGTTTCTAAAAAAAATTATTTTGGCTGCTTTTCACCAAGGTGTCCGGGCCCAAGGTTCCAAGCTTAAACTGGGAGTAGCTCTAGCGGTTAAGTATCTATTATTATTTGTGTCTGTGGGGCTTTCTATTATTTATTTTGATTTACATATGATAGGTTTATTGGTAGGAATATCCACCTTAGTGATTTCGATTATGACCTTTGCGATAAAACAATCCTTTTTGGCGTGAGAAATGGAACACGGTTTTACTTGGTTTCAATGGATTCCTGGATTTCAAAAGCTGCCCCATTGGGTAGCGGGATCTATTTTTATTTTTTCCGTTATTGCTCTTCTTTCTGTGTGGGTCAACCTGGCCATTCGAAAAAGGGCTTCTTGTCTTGTTCCAGATCCTCACTTTTCACTTCTCAATGTATTTGATGTGGCCGTAGAAAAACTTTTGGCCCTGTCAGAGTCTGTGATGGGGCATCATGATGGAAAGCGGTTTTTTCCACTCATGGCCTCTCTTTTTATTTTTATTTTACTTTCGAATCTTTTGGGGCTTATCCCCGGGTTTTTACCTCCTACGGACAATCTCAATACCAACGTAGCCTGTGCGCTTACGGTATTTGTTTTTTATAACTATCAAGGGTTTAAGGCCCATGGCCTGGCATATCTTAAACACTTTATGGGGCCCATTTGGTGGCTAGCCCCGATCATGATTGTAATCGAAGTCATTAGTCACCTTGTGCGTCCAGCCTCTTTAAGTATTCGTCTTTTTGGAAATATTTCTGGAGATCATTTAGTGTTGGGAATTTTTTCACAGCTTGTTCCCATCGGAGTTCCTGTTATTTTTTTATTTTTAGGTTTATTTGTTTCAGTTATACAGGCGTTTGTGTTTACATTGCTATCGATGGTGTATATCTCGTTAGCAACGACGCATGATCACTGAAGGGTCGTCGACCCAAGGGACGCATTTCAAAGGAGGAAAATATGCGAAAAATCATAATGATGGCGTATGCTTTTTTAATGACGAATCTTTTTGTAGCCGTAGCCTTTGCTGAGGAACATGGGGCTGCTGGCTCAACAGATTCATCTGTCAAGGCAGCGCTTGCTCTAGCAGCAGGGTTTGGAATTGCCTTAGCTTCTTTTGGAGGAGCCTTGGGCCAAGGAAAAGCTGCCGCATCAGCGCTTGAAGGTATTGCAAGAAATCCAGGAGCTTCAGATAAAATTTTTGTTCCGATGATTATCGGTCTAGCATTGATCGAATCTCTTGTGATTTATGCTCTTGTGATTGCTTTCATGTTAGCTGGAAAAATTTAGAGTTTTTTTCAAGAAGTGACCTGTTAGAGAAGTGGGATGTTTGGCGAGCTCCTCTGGAGAGCCTTCGGCTAAAATATATCCACCCTTTTCTCCACCCTCGGGTCCCATATCAATGATTGTGTCACTGGACTTAATGACTTCCAGATTATGTTCGATGACGATGACGGTGTTTCCTAGGCCAACCAGCTGATGAAGAACCTTTAAAAGCTTTTGAATATCTTCAAAATGAAGACCCGTTGTTGGTTCGTCTAAAATAAAGAGCGTTTTCCCCGTGTTTCTTTTGCTCAATTCTCTGGCCAGTTTAATGCGCTGGGCTTCTCCACCTGAAAGAGTGGTGGCCTGTTGGCCCAAATGAACGTAGCCCATGCCCACATCCAAAAGAGTTTGGAGTTTAGATTTTATTTGAGGAATACGATCGAAAAAAATCAAAGCCTCTTCAATGGTCATGGACAAAACCTCAGAAATATTTTTTTCTTTATACCGAATCTCTAGAGTTTCTCTGTTATATCTTTGGCCCTGGCAAATCTCACACTGAACAAAAACATTTGGCAAAAAATGCATTTCAATTTTAATCAGGCCAGCCCCGCCACATGTCTCACATCGCCCACCTGCCACATTAAAAGAATAGCGCCCCGTCGTATAGCCGCGCACTTTGGATTCTGGAAGACCTGCAAAAAAAGATCGAATCAGAGAAAAAATTCCTGTGTAGGTGGCTGGATTAGATCTGGGGGTTCTCCCAATGGGAGATTGATCAATATCAATGACAGAATCAATGTGTTCTATGCCATGAAGACCCGCATGTTTTCCAACTCTAAGGCGGGCATTATGAAGATGATTGGCCAGTGCTCGGTAGAGAGTATCTAGAATTAAGGAACTTTTTCCAGACCCAGAGATCCCCGTAATGCATACAAAAAGCCCCAGGGGAATTTTAAGAGATATATTTTTGAGATTATTTTCTTGAGCCCCCACTAATTCAAGAAAAAGGCCGGAAGGTTTCCTTCGTTGAGGAGGTATGGGAATAAATTTTTGCTTGTTCAAATAAGCCCCCGTTAAAGAAAGAGGATCTTTCATAATATGAGCAATATCTCCTTGAGAAACGATTGCTCCTCCATGTGTGCCCGCCCCCGGGCCTAAATCTATGATGTGATCTGCGCAGCGAATGGTTTCTTCATCGTGTTCTACAACCAAAATGGTATTTCCCTGGTCGCGAAGAGCTTTAAGAGTATCAATTAACTTTTGATTATCTTGAGGGTGAAGCCCAATACTTGGCTCATCTAAAATATAAAGAACCCCTGTTAACGCAGAGCCAATCTGGGTAGCTAATCGAATGCGCTGAGATTCCCCTCCTGAAAGGGTCGCCGAAAGACGATTTAAGGTGAGATATCCAACCCCCACATTAATTAAAAAAGAAAGGCGCTCTTTAATTTCTTTGAGCATTCGTTCCGAAATAAGAACCTCTCTGCCTGTTAAAGAAAGCTCCTTAAAGAATTCTAAAGCTCGAAATAAAGAGAGCTGGCAAACATCCACAATTGTTTTATTTTTAATTTTAATACACAAGGCCTCTTTTTTAAGACGGCCCCCCTGACAACCGGGACAAGGAGTCTCGTGGAAAAAGTCTACCTCTTCAAGATCTTCCGAAGTTCCACTTTCTAAAATCTTTTCTACTTCTGAAGTAATATCTTTAAACCCAATTCCCCCACATTCTGCGCATGCTCCGACAGAGCTATTAAAAGAAAAAAGACGGGGTTCTAATTCTGGAAGGCCCGTTCCACAGGTACTACAGGCAAATTGAGAGCTTAGAAGAAGTTCTTCCCCGTCTAAAAATTCTATTTTTACAAGATTGTTAGCTAGGCTTAAGGCCGTTTCAAGAGATTGAGAAAGACGAGAACCCATGTCGTCTTTAATGATAAGGCGATCAATATAGACATCTATGGAGTGTTTTTTATTTTTATCAAGATGAATAGGCTGAGAGAGATCAAAAGACTCCCCATCTACCTTGACTTTGACAAACCCCTGTTGTCGAAGCTCATAGAGTTCCTTTTGATATTCTCCTTTTCGATTGCGAACGATGGGGGCTAAAATAGCTATTTTTCCACCCACGGGATATTTTAAGATCTGTTCCACCATTTGATCTACAGACCGAGAAGTAATCTCTTGATGACACTGGGGACATTCTGCATGTCCAATGCGTGCAAAAAGGAGCCTCAAATAATCATAAATTTCTGTGACCGTGCCAACGGTAGAGCGAGGATTTTTAGAAGCTGTTCGTTGTTCAATGGCGATGGCTGGAGAAAGGCCGTCGATCGACTCAACGTCGGGCTTGGGCATAAGTTCTAAGAACTGGCGAGCATAGGTTGAAAGAGATTCCACGTAGCGTCTCTGGCCCTCTGCGTATAACGTGTCAAAAGCCAAAGAAGATTTTCCAGAGCCACTGACTCCCGTAATGACAACAAATTTTTCCCTGGGGATCTTAAGATGGATGTTTTTTAGATTATGTTCTTTGGCCCCAACAATCGAAATGAAATTTTCGGTCATAGCTCTTTGAGTTTATTTTCAATCAAGGCTCTAATTTCTTGAAGACGATGGGAAGATGTGGCTTCGAATCTTAAAACTAAAACAGGCTGTGTGTTAGAGGCGCGAACAAGCCCCCATCCATCTGAGAATTCGATTCGGACCCCATCAATATCAATTGTGTCATAGTGAGACTTAAAATAACGCTTGGCTTTTTCAACCACTTCAAATTTTTTTTCATCTGGACACGGAACCCTAATTTCTGGGGTAGAAAAAGTTTCAGGAATATCTGACAGGAGATCAAAAAGAGGTTGGTGGGAGGCAGAGACAATCTCAAGGAGACGGCACGCAGCGTAGATGGCATCATCAAAACCGTAATAGCGGTCTGCAAAAAACATATGTCCACTCATTTCCCCCGCCAACAAAGCTTTTTCTTCTTTAATTTTAGACTTAATGAGAGAATGTCCCGTTTTCCAGAGGATCGGCCGACCCCCTCGTTTTTTAATGTCTGAAAAAAGCAGGGTTGAGCATTTTACCTCTGCAATAATGGTGGCCCCAGGATTGTTTTTAAGGATCTCTCTAGCATACAAGATCAAAAGCTTGTCCCCCCAGATAATAGCTCCTGTGGAGTCTACAACTCCAATACGATCTGCATCCCCATCAAAGGCAATTCCTAAATCAGCCCCTTCTTCTTGAACTTTTGAAATAAGGTGTTTTAAGTTTTCAGGAACTGTGGGGTCTGGAAAGTGATTTGGGAAGCGACCATCTAGCTCACAAAAAAGCTCACTTACGGTGCATCCTAAGGCTCGAAACAAAGACGGAGCGAGTGGGCCAGCCACTCCATTTCCGGCATCGACCACAAGCCTTAGGGGACGCGAAAGGGAGATGTTTTTTAGAATATATTTTTCATAAGCCGCATGAATATTAAATAAAGAGATATTTCCAGGGCGAAAGGCTTGGTAAAATCTCTTTTCTTGAATTCTATTTTTAAGATCTTGGATTTGGGGGCCATAAAGGGTTTTTTTATGAATACAGAGTTTAAACCCATTATAATCAGCGGGGTTATGGCTTCCCGTGACTTCAATGCCATTTGTAAATTCTTGATCAAAAGTAGAAAAATACATCAAAGGAGTGGGGCACACCCCAATATTAATGACATCTATTCCTGTACTAAGAAGGCCACGAATTAAGGCTCGGGTATATTTTTCTGAGGTGAGTCTGCAGTCTCGTCCTATGGCAAGATGGGATTCGTGATTTTCATGAAGCAGGGTTCCAAATGCCTTCCCAAGATCTTGGGCAAAAGATTCACAAAAATCAACTTCTGCAAGGCCTCGAATGTCGTATTCTCTAAAAATAGTTGGGTTTACAGTAGATTGTTTTGGCCCCACGGCAGACTCCTTTTATGTTTCGCCAACTGGATCGCCCATTCTATGGCTGCGATCATACTTAAAGGACTGGCTTTATTCTTCCCAGCAATATCATATCCTACTCCATGGTCAACAGAGGTTCTAATGATGGGAAGGCCCAGCGTAATGTTGGTTGAAGAATGAAAATTTCTTGCTTTGAATGGACCAAGCCCCTGATCGTGATAAAGAGCAATCGTGGCATCAAATAATTGCCAGCGGTTACTAAAGAAACTATCTGCGGAAAAGGGTCCTTCAACGCAAATTCTTTGCTGACGGGCCCATTGAATGGCAGGTTTTAGAATTCGCACCTCCTCTTGACCTAAGAGCCCTTCTTCTCCTGCATGCGGATTTAGACCCAAAAGGGCAAGTTTGGGGGCTCGAATCTTAAAAAGAGCACCGAGCCCCAGATGAACATTAAGAAGTGTTTTTTGGATAACATCTTTTGAAAGAGCCCCAGAAACTTTTTTTAAGGGAAGGTGGGTAGTGACCAAGGCAAGTTTTTCTTTGGGAGAGATGAAAAACATTGTGGAGTGAAAAGAGTGATTAAACTGTTTTTCACACATTTTTTTAAAAAACTCCGTATGTCCTAGAAAAACTAGTCCTTCTTCCTTAGAAACTCTTTGTTTATCTACGGGGGCTGTAACAATAGCATCTATTTTCTTTTCCAAGCAGAGTCGGGAGGCTTGCGTTAAAGCTCCATAAGAAGAAGAATGGGCGGCCAAAGGAGGAATGATAGTTACTTTTTTTTGCAGGGATCTAAAATATTTAGGCTCTCCAATAACGATAGGCGTACAAAAGCGAAAAAGTGAGCTTTTTTGAAGAGATTTGGCAATAATTTCTGGGCCAATGCCTGTGGGCTCGCCCTGGGTGATTCCAATAATGGGCTTCACGGATTGGAAGCGGGGGAGAGAATTTTTATATAGGCTTCTTCTTTTTTAGCCTTAACCCATTGAGTAAAAACTTTTCGGAATTCTCTTTCATAAAGGGTTTTTTGGATTTCATCTTTAGCTTCTTCAAAGCTTTTTCCTCCCATGGAAGAAACTTCTAGAATTTCAATCAGATGGGCTCCGGCAGGAGTTTCAAATGGAGCGCTTAGCGTTTTTTGAGGAAGAGCCTGAAGTGTTTTTTTAAAAGGGACACTTAGATCTGATTCTTCTAAAAATCCCAAGTCTCCCTTGGCTTCTTTCGCAGCTTCATCGGTCGAATATTTAGTTAAAAGTTCCTCAAAAGAACTTCCTTTTTTATAGTCTGAATAAGCTTGCTGTGCCAGTTTTAATTTTTCAGTTCTTTCAGAAGTTGTTTCAGCAGGGAAAAAAACTTGTCTTAAGTGGTACCTTTTTTTCGAGGACTTGTTTTTCACAAAATTATAGTAATAGGCTCGCACATCCTCTTTTTTAATAACAATAGAAGATCGGATCTCTCTTTCTAGAAGTTTTTGTTGTTCAATACTATGTTTAATATTTTCTCGATATTGTTTATAACTTAAGCCCCGCTGTTTTAAAAATTCAACGAGCTGGGCCTGGGCAATGCCTTGAGCTTTTAAGATAGAGTTAATTTGAGCTGTAACTTCTTCTGAGTCTGCGGTTAAATCTAGTTTTTTAATGAGTTGCTTGGTGAGCTTTTCTTCAATAAGAGTATTTAAGTTTTTTTGAGATTCTCGAAGCTCAGACTGCGTGATGATTTCATCATTAACGATGGCTACAATACGATCAACGATTTTACTGCTGGGTGCGGTCAAAAAAGAAAAGAAAAAAACGAGTAAAAACAAAAGCTTATAAATAAGCAAAACCTTCACAGCCCCCTACTGTACCCAGTGACCCTTTTTTTGTCAAAACAATCCTATAGAAAAATGGAGCCTTCCAGCAGGTTCGCCAGCCCCTTTATTTCTGGCAAGAATGAAACCAAAATCAAGATTCATGGGGCCGATGGGCGTGGCATATCGAAGTCCAGGCCCAACAGAGTGTCTAAACCGACTATTAGAGACGGGGTTATCAAAAAAAACATTTCCTCCATCAAAAAAGAGAGCAACTCCAAAATCAGAAAAAACGTGAAATTGACACTCTGCTTTATAATTAACCAGAAAAGTTTCAAAAATTTGTCTGTTTTTTGTGTCAGATCCAATGTCGTCCTCTTTGAATCCTCTAATAGAGGTGCGCCCTCCCAAATAAAATCTTTGGTCAACAGGAATAGGATGTGTCGATGAAAAAGAATGTGCATACCCCCCCCTACCTGAGAGCGCAAGGGTAATCCAAGACCAAGGTGTAAAATACCAGCTGGTCGTCAAAAGATTTCGAATTAGATGTGCTTCTTCAGCGCTTCCAATTTTAGGCAGAAAGAAAAAACTTGAAAAACCATGAGAAGACCCCTTTGTGGGATTAAAAGGGTTGTCTCTAAAATCAAAAAGAAAAGCAGGGCCCATAGATG
>JACPSU010000092.1:14288-42749 GCA_016193105.1 Deltaproteobacteria bacterium
GAAAAGCAGGGCCCATAGATGCAATTCCTTTTTTTTGAATGTCTCTGGGGTCGATAGCACGAAAGATGGATCGGTGCTCAAAACTGTATTGAAGAGTCAATTTTAGAAAGTCCCAGAGCCCCTTATCTAAGCTAAATTTTCCCTCCCAAGAACGTACATCAAAAGGGAGCGTTGCTTCTTTTTTATGGATAAGATTAAAGCGAGCAATAAAAGGGATGGCAGCTAGATAAGGTTCAGAAAATCCAAAATCTATTTTTCTTTCTAAAAATTTGTAATTTTGCAGCTTCCGATTGATTTCTCCTCGAGCAGAGATAACCCGATGCCATCCCCCAACGTTTCTATAGGCTACGCCCGAATATCCATGAATGCCATCATCTGTTTTATACCCCCCCCCAACTTCTATGAGCCCAGGCCTTCTTTCATTAATTTCAATAAGCATGTCGTTTTCTCCAGACTGAAATTCTCCAGAAAGAGGTTGAATGCGAAGGCCACTAAAAAGCCCCAGGTGAAGAATTTGACTTTCAGTTCTTTGAATTTCTTTAGGATTCCAGAGATCTCCTTTTTGAAAAGTAAGCTCACGCTCTAAAACTCTATAACGAGTTCGGATTGCACCACGAAAAATAATATTTCCTATTTTAATTTTAGGCCCCTCAGATACTTGAATATTAAGATACGCCGCCTTGCGATCTGTGGAATAAGCAATGAGCTTTTCTGGGGCGGTATTTTCAAGTTTTATTTTTAAAAAGCCTTGGGACTGGTAAAACTCAATAATTTTGTTGAGGGTAGTATCGATATCTGCAGGATTTAAGGGTGTGTCTAGAGAAAACTGAATTTCCTTTAAAAGATGTTCCTTGTCAAACGAGTGATTTCCTTGAAACCGGACATCTTTAATAAGTGTCTGTGGGCCCTCGTCAATCAAAATCTCAGGAGCAATGCTTTTTTTGTCAGCATCCCAATTTAAATTTAATATAGAAACACTTGGAAATAAAAATCCCTCACTCCGTAAATGATCTTTGAGAGATGGAGGGAGAGACTCTAGGTTTTGAGGGATATACGTTCTTTTGGGAATAAGTTCCTGGAGAAGATTTTGATAATAGGCTGCATCAAAATGCTGGGAACGAATGAAGAACTGTTTAATTTCAACGCGATGAGATTCTTGAACAACAAAAGTGATAATTCTTTCGTTTCGTTTTTCATCTAAAGTAGAACGTTGGCTAAGCTGAACATGATAGAAACCTTCTTGGCGATACGAAGAAAGGATGTGGCTGGCAATATCTTCTAATGAGATGGCGCTGGTCCCTTCTTTTGAAAGAGGAGATAAAAGTGCCGAAGAACTAAAAGCAGAAACTCCCTCAAATTCAAAACGATATTGGGGGCCCGGAACGAGAGAGATAAAAATTTGAGCTTTGTTTTTGTTGGGATTAAAGATAATTTTTTCTGGGAAAATTCGAGCTTCTAAATAGAGTTCTTTAAATAAGTAGTTTTTTAGAGAAGATAGGTCTTGTTTGAGTGTTTTTGGAATAAAAATATCCCCTTCTTGTAGGGAAAGGAATGGCCGGAGATGTTTAGATTTAGGACGACCAACAGAATTAAGGGTCATCTGCTCAATAGTGGCAGCCACCCCTTCTTTAATTTCAAATACAATTCGAACCAGGTGGGGCTTTTGGGGAGCAGAAAACTTTATTTGAATATCTGTTTGAAAATATCCCCCCTCCTCATACAAAGAGAGAAGTGCTTTTTTATCATTTACGAGCATTTGTTCAGAGAAAAACCCCCCTTCTTTAGAGGTCAAAGACCTTAAAAGTACCACATCTGAAAAAAACGCAGTACCTGTAAATTCAATAGAGTCAATCTTTCGAGATAACTCAAAAACAAAAGACAGATTCACCCAGTTTTTTTCTTTAGGGAGGACGTGTATAGAGATATTATGAAATTGTCTTGAAAGGTAAAGACGTTTCAGAGCAGCGTCTATCTTTTTTGAAGAGAAGGTTTGTCCTTGGAAAGAAGAGAGACTGTGTTTTAGTTCAGAAGAATCAAAATCTGCAGGAGCAACAATCTCTACCTTTTGGATTTTTCTGCCTTCAAACGTATCGCCGAAAAGAGCAATCGCGTAAAAATGGGTGCATAAAAAAACTAAAGATAAAAATATTAGCTTTGTTTGTTTCATCGAAATTCAAATTGAGCTTTTATATCTAATCCTAAACTAGAATTGTTTTGAAGCCTTTCTTCACTTACATCTTCCCAAAATCCTAAAATGGAAAGATGTCGGTTGAGATTGAGTTTTAGATTAAATTCTTTATCTGTAAAAATAGAGGTGCGGTCCAATGTCGAGGTGAAAGTTGTATCAGCTCTTTTGCCAATGCTTTTTCCCAAAAAGAGGCGTGGAACTGTGGCATGTTTTGTGTCAGAGTAAGAAGGAGAAAGGCTGACACGAACCCCCAGGGATTTTTTTGCAGCTGACTGAACCTGCTCTTCAACTCCTCCTAGAAGCAGAGATCCCAGCTCTGCAGAGGAGCGCGCCTGATCCCCTTCTTTTTCCATATCTGTTCGAGTTGAACCGATGGTAAGCAGAGAAATTACATCGGCTTCAGGCAAGGGGGGGGCAGAAGAAAGTAAAACTGTATATTTGGAGCTGGTTCCTTCTAGAGACAGGAAGACTCGATATTCTTTAATTGCAGTTTCCGCCTTGATCAAAAAACGAGGATCAATGCTATTGGGATGGTCAAGCTTTACATGGCCCATGGTGAGCTCTAATTCATTTCCTTTAAAAAAGACATGTCCAGAGGTTATATCGATATTTCCGGCCAGATTGGGGGAACTATCTGTCCCAATAAGATGCACTTGGCCACGCGCTTCTAGTTGCGCCAAATTATTTTTAACCAAGATATTTTTTTGAGCGGAAATATCGATATCAAAGCGAAAGAGGGCGGTTTTAAGATAAGATGTTTTTGGCAAATAGACTTCTTTTTTAGAAGAGAAGAGAAAAGTATTTTCTTTATATAAAAGCTCGTGAATAAAAATTCTCCCGCTTAAAAGATAAGGTCTGGAGTTTCCCTTTAAAGAGAGCTCTCCGGAAATTAAATTCTTGAGCTCTGGTGGATATGGGAAATGAGCCTGAGAGAGCTGAGCATGTAAATTAAATTGTGGGGTGAGGTTTTCTCCCAAGAGGACCTCCCCGCGAACATCCAGGGCCCCATCCCCAAGCCGCCCTACAATTTTATCGATTGAGATTTTATTTTGGCTAAAACCAATATTTGAGGAAAGGTCTTCGATGGAAAAAGGGAGTCCTTTAGTTTTTAACAAGGCCTCCTCCAGGAGGAAATTGCCAAAAATTTTGGGGTGAGAAATTGTACCTTCTACTTTTGCAGATATTTTAGCCCTCCCCCTGCTTTTTTCTATAAAAGGGACAAAAAGTTGCAAAATCTGGAAATTAAAAGGACCTTCTAATGAAAAAGAAAGTGCCCCTGAATGTTTTATTTGACCTTGGAGTGAAATATTTGTGTTTGTGCCAGAAAGAAAAAATGGACGGAGTGAAAAAACATCTCCCTGAGACTCAATCCAAAGGGGTTGAGAATTAAAATAGTGAAAGTCATGCCCCCTAAATTCTAGGTGATCTAGTTTTAAAGAAGCAGTAGATATTTTAGAGGGAGAGAGTTGGCCCTTCATTTCAAAAGAACCCTTAATGGAAGTTTTTAGGTCTAAGAATTTTTTTTGAAGAAAAGAAAGCGAGGGAGCGATATCCACCTGTAAAAACTGAGCATGAATGGCGTAGGAATAGGGCGCTTCAAACTTGAGAGATCCTTTTTGGATGATTTGGTTATCTAAAAAAGAAGACTGAACTTCTAAGAGATGGTTTCGTAATGTGCCCTGGATTTGAGAGGCATGTTCCATTTTAATTAAAATTTGTCCAGAAGGATTGGAAAGGGCCCCCTCTAGCTGGCCATTGAGTTGAAGGGGGCCCTCCAGCAGGAAGGGGAGCGTGTCGAATTCAGAAAAGTTAAGCCCATGGGACAAGAAAGAAAAGTGAACCTTTTTAGATGTATCAATATGTCCTCCCCCTTCTAAAAAACCACTTTTCTTTTGTAGTAGGATCTTCGGAAAATGAATAATCCCTTTGTTTAGTGTAAACGGAAAAGACAAGAGCTGAAAGCCTTCTCCAAAAGCAGAAAACTGTTTTACTTCCAGGCTTCCAGAGCCTTTCTGGTTTTGAAGCAATGCAACAAATTTTCCCTGGGAAGCTCTGTGAGGGTGCTTAAAAAAAACTTCCGTTGAAAGATGGGAGGGCGTTGAGATTAGCTGCCCCCGGAGGTCTCCTAAATATAGAGTTTCAAAAGAAACATTTTTCAGAAGGAGAGAGGTTTTTATATGAGCGTTCTTATCAACAAGAGAACATTCTGCTTGAAAACTACCTTGGCCCTGAAATTTATAGTTTTGAGCAAAAAGTTTAGCCAGATCTATTTGTGTAGAAGATAAAAACACAGAGGAAGAAGTAGCCGAGAGTTCAAATGGAACTTGATTAATAAGAATTTTAGCAGACTCTAGTTTTTTATCTTTAGTAAAAAACAGAGTTCCTTCAGAGCGAAGCTCTAAGAAGTCTCTAAGATTAGGAAGCGTTAAGATAAGGTTAGAAAAATAAAGCTCATGCCGACCAAAGGAGAGAGTGGTAGAAGCAGTTGGCAAAGAAAAAGTCGATGTTTTATAGAGGAAAGTTCCCCCTTGGCTTTGGGCTTCTACCCAGTATTTTTTAAGTTTATGAGGAGTAATTTTTAGAGAGACAGTAGGATTTTGAAGTTCATAGTCCTGGTGAAAAAGCGAAAGAGCCGCCTCTTGAATTTGGATTTCATTAAACTCAAAACTAAGAATGGGAATCCATGGAATTCGTTTTTTTTGTTTTTGTGGGGGCTCCATGTGAATGCGCAAGATCGGTTTTTCGATCAAGGCCTTATTTAAAGCCAGGTGCCCCGCAAAAAGCTGTAACACTTGAACAGAGGCCCGTAGCTTAGGGATGTGGATGAACGTTTTAGATGCTCCTTCCATTTTAATGTTTTCAATGGTGAGAGAGGCTCTTAGAAGAGAGAGGTTGATCTTTTCGATCGAGACTTCTAGGTCTAGATATTTAGAAGCAATGGTTTCTAAATAGGGTTTTAAAAGATAATTTAAAAGATTTCCCTTCGTGAAATAAAAAGAGACAGCAAACACAAGGATTAAAATGGGAATGAGCCAGCCCAAGTATTTTTTCATTTTTATTTAGAATGTGTTTTTACCACGAATTCTTTTTATTCTATCTGCAATATCTCGATAAAACTTTTCTTCTTTTTCAACTTGCCTAAGACAAAAAAGAGCCTTTCCATCGTTGCCGCTCAGCTCATAGGCACTACTTAAATTATATAATAGCTCTAGTCGCAGCTCTTTGGGAAGACTTAAGTTTTGTTGAAGGGTTTTTTCTAAAAGAGAGATGCAGTCAAAGTAAAGATGGCTTTCTAAATAACATAATCCCAGAACATGCGTGCATGTGAGCTCCAGGGAAGGTTTTTTCGCTATTACCAAAGCCTTCTTTAAGTATTCAATAGCCTCTTTGAATAATCCCATCTCTTTATAACCAATAGAAAGTTCGAGTAAAGATTCAGCAGGAAGTTCTTCTAGAGGAGTTTTAAGGTAAAAAGGAGAATCTTGCGGTAAGATTTCAATCTTAATTCCCAAATCTTTCTCTAGGGCACGAATCACATCATCAGAGGAAGAGGGGATTGTTTTGGGGACTTCTATTTTTTGAGGCTCCTCTTGAGGTGTTATTTGCGTTTTTGGAGATGAAGGATTAATAGAAACGTGGGAAAGGGCTTCTTGAGCTAAGAATTTTTGATTTAGATTTTCGTAAATACCAGCGATGGCACTATAAATATGGGGGGCGGGAGCAAGTAAAAGCGCTTTTTGATAGGCAGCTAACGCCTTTTGATAGAGGGTTCTTTGGGTAAAAAGCCGGCCTAGTTTTTCATAAAGCTGGGAGGCCTCCCCATTTTTTTGATGTTTTAGAAGAAGGGTTGCTTCCCGTAGAAGATAGTATTCATCGTTCATGTTTTTTTAGACATGTCTTAAGCATTTACGATTCTTAAACGTTTATCAATTTCAGAGAGAACCCTTCCCCCATGGGGCGTGCAAAGTACCAAATTTTCGATACGTACCCCACCCCATTTAGGGATATAAATTCCAGGCTCAATCGAAAAAACCATATTTTCATCAAGAACATCCGAGCTTGCGGTATTAACCATGGGGCGTTCATGTACAGCAATCCCAATGCCGTGTCCGAGTCCATGACCAAAAAATTTTCCATATCCTTTTTTAGAAATGTAGTCTCGGGCAACTTGATCAATTTCTTTGCCAGTTTTGCCGGGTCTTATTTTTTCAACTGCAAAGTCATGAGCATCTTTAACAATGGTATAAATTTCTTTTTGCTTTGAAGAAAGCTTTCCCAATCCAATCGTACAGGTTTCATCTGAGCAGTGATTTTCGACCACATTTCCAAAATCAATGGTGACGAGCTCTCCGCGCTTTATTTTTTTAGAAGAAGCCCTTCCATGAGGCAGCGCCCCTCTCCAGCCTGAGGCGATAATCGTATCAAAGGAAAGCTTCTCTCCGCCACAGTTTCTGATTTCAAATTCAAGCATTTTGGCCACATCTTCTTCTCGAAGCCCTGGCTTAATACGAGGAAGAATCTTTTCAAAGGCAAGTTTATTCACATGAATCGCTTTTTGAATTTTTTTAATCTCTTCCTTGGTCTTGACCATTCGAACATAGGCAGGGTCTTCAACGATGGGTACCAACTCTACTCCCGGAAGGCCTCTTTGATAGATGAGATACTGGGAAAAAGTTAGGGCCCCTGCTTCAAATCCCAGACGTGTTAGTCCAAATTTTTGGAGTTGCTCTGCAATAGAGCTTGTAGAGTCTCGGGCTACTTCCATAATGGTAAAATCTTTTACTTGGGCGCGGGCTTGGGTCATATAGCGAAAATCGGAAAAGAAAAAAGATTCTTTTTCGGTAACCAGGAGGGTCGCCGTAGAGCCCGTAAAGCCAGATAAATAGTGAACGTTTTGAAGATTTGAGACCAATAAGGCTCCAATTTGATATTTTTTAAAATAATTTTTAATAGGTATATTTAAGTGTTTCATGCGCGTTGCCTTTCTATCGTTTGAATAAGAGCTTGTAATCCTAACTCATAACTTTTGGGTCCAAATCCTACGATTTGCCCCTCTACCACATCAGAAATTAAAGATTGTCTTCGAAAAGATTCCCTTTTGTGGATATTAGATAAGTGAACTTCTACGGTTGGAATACCTACGGCGACCAAGGCATCTCGAATGGCAACGCTGGTGTGGGTGTAGGCTGCAGGATTAATGAGAATGCCATCTACTTTGGATCCCCATTTTTGAATTTTAGTCACCAAGGCTCCTTCGATATTGGATTGATAAGAAAGAAGAGCATACTTTTGTTTTTGCGCAATTTTCTTAAGGCGAGCATTTATTTCCTGTAGAGAGAGAGAACCATAGGTAGAAGGCTCACGGCTTCCCAATAGATTTAAATTAGGACCATGAAGTACCAGGATCTTTTTGATTTTCATGAAAGTTGAGCCCGAGTTTGTATTTTTTTAAGCAGGAGCTCCAAAAAAGCAACCTTCTTTGATTTAGAAGGCGCAGGAGATCGGGGTATCAAAGAATGAATTTGAAAATCTCCAAGGGGGCTCTTTAAAGCATGATATTCAGAGGTTTTAAGCTGCGAAAGTTTTAAAAAAATGTTTTTGGCCAAAAGATTTTTAGGATCATTTTGAAGAACACGTTCTGCTTCAAAGGCGGCTTCTGAAAATCGTCCCATTTGATGGTAAGTTTGGGCGAGTAGCGCACGCCCAACGCCATAATTAGGATGCCACTTTAATCCTTCTTGAAGAATTTCTAAAGCTTCATCTAAGAGATCTAAAGAGCGATACACATCCGCCAAAGGGACAAAATATTTTGAAAGAGGATATTTTTTGTGCATCTTAAGGTAGTAGTCGAGAAGTACTACCTTTTTCTTCTTCTGATTTTCTAAAGAGCGTGTCATTGCGCTTTATTATAGCAACGGATGGCCTAAGAAGAAAACAAATTTAAAAAGGGATATCTTCGTCTCCTGCTGGCTCAGCTGCTGCCAAGGGCTCTTCCACAAAAGTGGAATCCTGTTGGAATGAAGAAGCTTCGGAAGAAGTCGTACGTTCTCCTGGGGAACCCAGAAATTGAACGGTCGTGGCGACGACTTCTGTCGTGTAGCGCTTGGTTCCGTTTTTATCATCCCAAGATCGGGTTTGAATGCGCCCTTCTATATAAGCTTGTCTCCCTTTTTTAAGATATTCGTTACAGAGTTCTCCTAATTTTGTCCAAGCAATAACTCTGTGCCATTCCGTACGTTCTTGTTTTTGTCCATCTTTACCTGTCCAGTTTTCAGAAGTTGCCAAATTAAAACGGCATACGCCTGTTCCTGTGCTGGTATATTTCATTTCAGGATCCGCTCCTAAGCGTCCCACTAAAATAACCTTGTTAACTCCGGCCATAAATCCTCCCTTTGTATCCCCGCATAGATGGAGATTTGTAAAAGTTAATGTTTTAGAAACCAAACATAGCATCATTTGCCTGTCAAGCAACCAATTTCTATGGCAAGTGCTTACTTTTGGTGTATGGTTTCTTTATGAAAAAGAAAACAATAATTGGGCTGTTTTTAGTTTTAATCGGTCTTTCCTATTTTGGATACGCATTTAAGATAAGTTTTCAAGAAGAAGAAATCTTGTATCATCCCAAAAAAGTATTTTCACACGCTCCAGAGCAATATGCACTTAAAGCACAAGATGTGTTTTTTGAAGCCCCAGACCACCTCAGGCTTCATGGATGGTTTTTTGAGAGTAAGAAGACACAAAAAACACTTTTATTTTTTCATGGGAATGGGGGAAACGTTGCAAGCAATCTAGAGCTTATTTCTATCTTTGTTCAAAAAGTACATCTGAATGTTTTTGTTATAGATTATCGTGGGTTTGGAAAAAGCGAAGGCCATCCTTCAGAAACAGGGCTGTATCAGGATGCCGAAGCTGCATATGAATATCTGACCCAGGTAAGAAAAATGGATAAAGACAACATCATCATTTTTGGACAATCTCTGGGGGGTGCCATTGCCATTGATCTAGCTTCTAAGCGCCCAGCCTCGGTTCTTATTGTTGAAAATACATTTACTTCAGCAGTAGCCATGGCCAAAGTTTTTTATCCTTATTTGCCGGTACGTCTTTTTATTAAGAGTAAATTTGATTCTTTGGAAAAAATGAAGTCCATTGCTATGCCTAAGCTTATTATCCATGCCACAGAGGACGAAACCGTCCCCTTTCAGCTAGGTAAAAAACTTTTCGAGGTTGCGGCCACTCCTAAGGAATTTTATGCTGTTTTGGGAGCCCACCATGGAAATAATTATGCAACCGGGGGTCCTTCTTACGTTGAAAAACTTAAAAAATTTACTAAAGTTTTTTAAAAATAGAACCGATTTATTATATGATGAAGGTTAAGACCAAAACAACACCAACGCAGAAGCAAATTGCGCAAGATTATCTAGCTTTGGCCCAAAAATACCGTGGACAAGGCCGTTTTACCAAGGCCATCAGTGCCCTTCGGATTGCACTAAACACGTTGCCCACCTATGCCGAAGCTTATAATGAATTAGGGCTTATTCATCGAAAATTAGGAGAGAGCGGTCAAGCCATTGAAGCTTATCAAAAGGCCCTTAAATTGAATCCCAAGAGTGCGACAACAGCATTGAATTTAGGAATTTGTTATCTGTATCAAGAAAAAGAGGATCGGGCCCTTGTGCACTTTAAAAAAGCAGTTCAAAATGATCCAAAATACGCTTATGCCTTTTTTAACTTAGGTTCGACTTATTTTGATCAAGGAAAATACCCTTTGGCGATTGAAGCTCTAGAAAAAGCCATTCACCTGGATCCTACTTATATTGCTTCTTATGAAATTTGTGCCATGGCTCATCTCATTTTGAATCAAAAAGATAAGGCCGAAGAGCTTTACAAAAAGTCCGAAGGATTTAAGCGCCAAGCGAGACTTAAAAATGTCATTGGCTGAGTCTTCTTCCCACCAAAAAGTCAAAGTTCTAAAGCTTTCTCTAGTTACGGCCTGTTTTTTAACGGTTATTAAGCTTGCAGCAGCTCTTTTAACAAATTCAGTGGCCCTGTTGTCTTTGGCTGTAGACTCTCTAGGAGATATTTTATCCTCACTCTTTAATTATTTTTTTCTGCGTGCGGCAGAAAAACCCGCCGATGAAGACCATCCCTACGGCCACGGTAAGTTTGAAAACGTTGCTTCGTTTATTCAGGGTTTTATCCTTATCGGCTCTGCCATTTTTGTAATCTATCGAGCTGTCCAAAAACTGATCCACCATGAAGAAGTGTATCAACTCGAAGTTGGGATGGGCGTTATTATTGTAAGTCTTGTGGCAAGTCTTGTGGTTGGACGAAAAGTCCACAAAGTAGGAAAGAAACACGGGTCGGGGCTCTTAGAGGTTGAAGCCACCCATCTTTTAATGGACAGTTATCTTTATATTGTGGCCCTAGGTGCCCTCATTCTTTCTCGATTTGGATTTTTTATCTTTGATCCCATTGCTTCTTTGGGGATCGCAGCCTACATTTTATGGGTTTCAGCAAAAATTTTAAAATCCTCTTTTGATGTTCTAACCGATCGAGCGCTAAGCGAACAAGAGAGTCGGCAAGTCATCGCAATTATTCAAGACCACTATCCTACCGTCTTGGGATATGATCGATTTCAATCAAGACAATCGGGTTCCAAAAAACTGATTAATTTTAGATTATTTATGTGTCAAAGAATGTCTTTAAAAAGTGCGCATGATGTCGTGGATCACGTGGAGCAAGAAATTATGAAAAAAATTTCCCACGCAGAAGTATTGATCCACGCAGAGGCGACCAAAGAAGAGTGCTCAAAACACGAGCATAAACTTGATCCTCGCCATTTTGCGGAAAAGTGATTGACTCTCTTTTCCGCGGCCGACTATATTAAAGAGATCTTTTACTGCAGGCCGAAGTAAAAAAAATTGTTTTGGTGGTGAGTCATCATAAAGAACAGGTTCGCGCATTTGTTTCTGAGACTTATCCTCGTGCTTTCAAAGGAAAAAATCCGATCCTTTCTTTGGTGGATCAAAAAAGTCCCAAAGGGACAGGCCATGCCGTGCTTGTTACAGAAAAAGTTTTTAAAAACTTCACGCACCCTATTGCTATTTTATCCGGAGATGTTCCAGGGCTTTCTTTAAAGACATTCGAAGCCTTGATTTACTCTCATAAAGATTCACAAGCAGAACTTACGCTTGCTTCGGCCATCTTAGATCCCTCTTATCCTTATGGACGCGTGCTTCGAGATAGAAATAATAATATAACGGGGATGATTGAGGCCTTAGATGCCACAGAAGAGCAGCGTCAAATTCAAGAGATGGGAGTGGGGCTCTACTGTGTCAATTCTCACGCTCTTTTTTCAACCGTAAAACAGCTCATACCTAATAACGCGAAGAAAGAATATTATTTGACCGATATTGTGAAGCTTATAGAAAAAAAACAAGCCTATATTGTGCCAAATAAAGAAGAAGTTTTAGGAATCAATAATCGCTATGAATTGGCTCAGTATGAACACTATTTTAGACAGGCTATTAATAAAAAATGGATGTTAGAAGGGGTGACTATTATCGATCCTCAAACAACGTATATTGATGCCGGAGTTCAGCTGGCCCATGATGTAGTTTTGGGACCCAATACGCATCTTTATGGAAAAACATCTATAGGAGAAGGGACAACCGTGGGTGTGGGAGCTATTATCCAAAATAGTACCATTGGGGCGAAAGCGCATATTAGAAGCTATACGATCATTGAAGAGAGCAAGGTAGAAGACGAAGGCATCGTCGGTCCTTTTTCCCGCTTAAGACCAGAGAGCCATATTAAGAAAAGAGCCCGAGTTGGAAATTTTGTAGAGCTTAAAAAAACTGTTTTAGGAGAAGATTCAAAGGCCAACCACCTTACTTATTTGGGAGATGCCATCATTGGGAAGGACGTAAATGTGGGGTGTGGAGTCATCACCTGTAATTATGATGGGGGGCTCCGATATAAAGGCAAGGCCAAAACAAAAATTGAAGATCATGTATTTGTCGGAAGCGACTGCCAGCTTATTGCTCCAGTGACCTTAAAAAGGGGGACCTATGTGGCCTCTGGAACAACGGTGACTCAAGATGTACCCCCGGATTCTCTTGTCATTGCACGTGCCCCTCAAGTGATAAAGCCTCATTATATGAAAAAACTTTGGGCACGCGCCAAAAAGCAGAAGAGGAAATAACCTAGGATGTGTGGAATTGTAGGATATGTGGGCCCCAGAGAACCCACGGAGATTCTTTTAAAAGGGCTCAAAAAATTAGAATATCGAGGGTATGATTCGGCAGGACTTGCGCTCTTTTACGAAGGAAAAATTAAAATCAAGCGCTGTCAGGGAAAACTTTCTCAACTAGAACAAGAAGTCCAGAACTCTCGTTATTGTGCCACCCCCGTCCAAAATCATTTTGTAGGAATTGGTCATACCCGTTGGGCAACACATGGGAAACCCTCCGAGCGCAATGCCCATCCCCACCAAGCGGGGCCTATTGCGCTGGTCCACAATGGGATTATCGAAAACTATGCTTCGCTTCGAGAAAAACTTTTGTCTAAAGGACATGCCGTTTCTTCAGAAACAGATAGCGAAGTTGTGGCCCTCTTAATTTATGATCATTTAAAGTCTGGGTGTGACTTTGAAAAAGCAGTGTTTCTTGCAATTCAAGAACTTATAGGCTCCTATTCTTTAGGGATCCTGTGTGAAACAGAACCCAATAAGCTGATAGCTGTTCGCAATGGAACCCCTTTGATTGTGGGTGTTGGAGATCACGAAAATTTTATTGCCTCAGACATTCCTGCACTTTTAGAACATACCAATAAATTTATTTATTTAGAGGACCATGAAGTTGTTGTTTTTGAACCCAATTCTTTGGTCATTAAAAATATCGCTGGAAAAGAAATTAAAAAAGAGATTCATCATATCCAATGGACGGCGGATATGGTTGAAAAAGGGGGCTTTCAACACTTTATGCTCAAAGAAATTCATGAGCAACCCCAAGCGATTATTAATACGCTTCAAGATCGCGTCGTGAAGGATAAAAATGTTCTTTATTTAAAAGATTTAAAGTTAAGCGAAGACGAGATTCGCCAAATTCGAAAGATCTATCTAGTCGCCTGTGGCACCGCGTATCACGCCTCGATGGTGGGAAAATATTTAATAGAATCTTTTGCGCGTATTCCATGTGAGCTTGATTTGGCCTCGGAATTTCGTTATCGAGATCCCTTAATTGGTGAAAAAGATCTCCTCATTGTGACCTCTCAATCGGGGGAAACCGCGGATACTCTGGCAGCTCTTAGAGAGGCCAAGAAAAAGGGAGCCAAAGTTATCTCAATTTGCAACTGCCGAGGAAGTACCATTGATCGAGAATCTGACTCTACTGTTTATACCCAAGCAGGGCCTGAAATTGGGGTCGCCTCTACGAAAGCCTTTAGTACGCAGCTTGTTGTTTTTAATCTTTTAGCTTTGCATTTAGGGCTAACATTAAAGACATTGACCCCAGAAAAAGCAGCTCCCTATGTTCAAGATTTGGTACGCTTACCGTACACTTTAGATGAAGTCTTAAAAAAAGAGCCTGAGATTAAAAGAATTGCCGAGAAATTTTATAAGAAGAAAACATTTTTATATCTTGCACGAGGGATGAATATGCCCATTGCTTTGGAAGGAGCTTTAAAGCTTAAAGAAATTTCTTATATTAATGCGGAGGGGTATGCAGCGGGAGAAATGAAACATGGTCCCATTGCTCTTGTAGACGAGGATACCCCAGTCATTATTTTAGCTCCCAAAGATAAGTACTACGACAAGGTTTTAAGTAATCTTGAAGAAATTAAAGCCAGGGCGGGCATTGTCATTGCCTTGGGCTCTGAGGGTGATCTCCATCTTCCGAAGGTAGCAGATTGGTTTATTCCTCTTCCTCAAAAAAGTGAAAATGTGATGCCCATTCTTTTAACCATTCCTGTTCAGCTTATTGCCTACTATATTGCGCTTAAAAAAGGAACGGATGTGGATCAGCCTAGAAACCTAGCCAAAAGTGTCACCGTCGAGTAATGGACTTAAACGAAAGACAAAAAGAAGCGGTTGAAGCCCTAGAGGGGCCGTTACTTATTATTGCGGGCGCGGGAAGTGGAAAAACCCGAGTTTTAACTTATCGTATTGCTAACCTCATTTCTCACCGAAAAACTCAAGCAGATGAGATTTTAGCTGTCACTTTTACCAATAAAGCGGCTCGAGAAATGAAAGAGCGTGTTGAAAAGATCTTAAAGCGAGATGTTCGGTCTCTTTGGATCAGCACTTTTCATTCAAGTTGTGTTGGTCACGCCAAAAACCTAGGGCTTACCCCTAAAAATCTTTTGAAAAAAGCCATTTCTTCCTATGATGAAAAACTGTGTGCGCTTTATGAGCTTTATCAAAAGACCCTCATCAAAGCAGATGCCGTGGATTTTGATGACTTACTTTTTTTAACGGTAGATCTTTTCCAAAAATTTCCAGTTGTCCTAGAAAAGTATCAAAAAAAGTTCCACTATTGTTTAGTGGATGAATATCAAGATACCAATCACATGCAGTATCTGCTTGTAAAATCCCTAGTTGAACAACACAAAAATATTTGTGTTGTTGGAGACGAAGATCAGTCCATCTATAGCTGGAGGGGGGCGGACATTTCCAATATCCTTTCTTTTGAAAAAGACTTTCCTCAGGCAAAAGTGATTAAATTAGAAGAGAATTATCGTTCTACTAAAAACATTATTGAGGCGGCCTCTCATGTGATTGCCAAAAATAAAAGTCGAAAATCCAAAAATCTTTGGACTCAAAATGGAGAAGGGCCCCTACTTCAGGCGCTGTGTCTTCAAGATGAATATCATGAGGCCAGATGTGTGGTTGGGGAGATTTCTAAACACTTTGAAGCTGGAGAGCCGCTCAGAAACTTTGCCATTTTTTACCGAACCAATGCACAATCTCGCGTGTTTGAAGAAATTTTGCGGCAATATAACCTTCCCTATCAGATTTATGGGGGGACGCACTTTTATGGACGATCAGAAATTAAAGATATTTTGGCTTACTTTAGATTGGTTCTAAATTCTAAAGACGATGTGAGTTTTTTAAGAATTGTAAATACCCCAGCCAGGGGCATTGGAAAGACAACGCTTGAGAGACTCCAAGCTTTTGCTCAGATACAAAATCTTCCTTTATATGAGGCATGTAAACAGTTTTCCTTGGTCGATAAATTTAAAACGTTTATTGAGCTGATGGAAAAACTTAAAAAACAAGAATCCAACGTTCAAGATCTTTACCGACAGGTTTTAGATGCGACACGTTATATTCAGATTCTTAAAGAAGAGGGAACGATTGAAGCCCAAAGCCGTGTTGAAAACTTAGAGGAATTGGATAGTGCCTTAGGGGAATATGTCAGGCGAAATCCGAAGGCAACCCTTGATCGGTATCTGGAAGAAATTTCATTGGTATCAGACCTAGATGCCCTAGATGAAGGACAAGACTTTGTAAAACTTATGACGCTTCATTCAGCCAAGGGGCTGGAATTTTCAACGGTATTTATGGTGGGGCTTGAAGAGGGCCTTTTTCCTCATGCGCTTCGAGATGAAGCTTTTGAAGATATTGAAGAAGAAAGGCGGCTCTGTTATGTGGGGATGACTCGCGCCAAAGAGAATCTCTATTTAACGTACGCAGCTTCTCGGAGGGTGCATGGCCAGCCTCAATATAATTTGTCTTCCAGATTTTTAAACGAAATCCCCTCTCAATATGTTTCTCTCCTAGATTTAAGACAAAGAACGCGCCGTCATTCCGAGCGAAGCGAGGAATCTCCTCTCCTTCAAGATGACATCTATGCCGATGACTTTAATCAGGATGTCGCTGAGGCTTTGTTTTCTCCCGGCATGCGTCTTCGCCACCCTTCATTTGGAGTAGGGGTGGTTTGCCGGATCGAAGGCCAAGAAGAAAACACAAAACTTACGATTAAGTTTGATAACGGAGCCATTAAAAAATTCCTCGCCGCCCAAACGCCCCTTGAAAGACTTACTTAGGATGTTACTGACAAATCTTTAGTCTAGGAATAAGGTGCAAGTAGGCTCTATTTTTCTTTATAAATAAGAGGATATTTTTCTGGCTGTTTGAGAGATTTTAATTCCAGATCTACATCTAAATCTGGCCAGTGAAGATGATTGCTAAAAAGAAATTTTACATTATTGAGTTCAGAAGTTTTAGCTTTTTTAAACCAAGGATACTCTTTATATGGTAAAAAATACTCTTTGTCTTCAACAAAGAGCCAAATACCATATTCTGATGCTTCAACGTTAATGCTTGAAGTGGTTTTTCCAAGCTTTTTTAATTTCATCATAATGTTCCTCAATAATCTTTTGAATTTCTTTGATCTCCTTAGATAATAACCCATAATGCTCGGCTAACGCAACTACGGGTTCTAGCCAGAATTTTGCTTCTCCATCCGGAGAGGTCACGTGGACATGCATCCTCTTTTCTTCGCGGGAGAAGAAAAAGAAGCGGTATTTTTTGATTTTTAAAACTGTTGGACTCATGGGAAACAATATAGAAGAAAGGAGTGATGGCGTCTACTTAAGTTTTTTGGAAACAGAATCAAACCAGTGGTAGCAAGAATGTGTTCCTAGGATGGCTACAACGGTAATTCCTACGGAGGCAAACCAGGTATTAGACATAGGGAAGAAGGTATTGGCCACAGCAGAAATCATGGGACTTATAATAGAGGGAATGCCAATCCACATCATGCGTTCCAAGCGATGAATTAAAGAAACTTTTCCAGTCACTCCTAAAACGCCTTCTTGCATTTTAGAGAAATGAATTAGAATAGAGCTCAAAAAAGCTAAGAAAATGACATAGAAAAAAAGTGTGTTGGTATAATGATCCAAAATACCTAAAAAGATGAGACTTTCACTGAACAGTTCTAGGTGAGAACGAATGAAGATATTTTGTGGCTGTGTTGGGCCTAATCTTTTTGAAGCTCGTTGGGCAAAAATTTCTAGGGTAGCGACCAAGAGCACACAAACCCCTGCAAAAATAAACCACCCAAAACTAAAGCTAATAAAAGAAAGGGTGGCCATTGAAAACGCAAATCCGCTGATGGTATTCGGATGCGTATTTTTTTTGATGAGTCGTTTTTCCAGGGGATGGGTGCCCCACAGCAACCATTCCTGGACAGAGTGATGAATCAGAAGAGCTTGAGGTAGATCATCTGTTTTGGGCTTTTCTGTTTTTGAAACAAGAAAGTAGATATATGAAACAATAAAAAGCAGAAGAAAAAGGGCATAGACAATAAAGAATATTCCTACGTCCCAGTTTAGAAACATAAGATAAAGTGTAATGTATTTAACTCTTTAAAATCAAACCATTTTTAGGTAGTCTAAAAACTGTGAGGAGAAATCTTCTAACTGCCCTCGTATTTGTTTTCCTTGCTGTATCCATTTATTTTTTTGTCGAAGTCCCCTTTTCTAAAAAACATATTATAACGATCCGAGGCGCCTCTCTAGAGGTGGAAGTTGCGAATAATAGCTATCTTCGAAAAGCGGGGCTTATGGGGCGCCAATATTTGGATATGGATCAAGGGATGCTTTTTATTTTTCGTGAAGAGGATATTCAATCTTTTTGGATGAAAAATACGCTAATTCCCCTTTCTATTGCTTTTATCAAAGCCAATGGGAAAATTATCCAAATTGCAAAAATGGCACCCGACAAATGGGATGGTAAGCTTGCCAATACAATTTCTAAAGAAAAAGTGAAGTATGCTTTAGAAGTGAATCAAGGCTGGTTTGACCAAAATGGGATTCGAGAGGGAGACACGCTTCATCTCTCGTACTCTATTAAAAAACTTCCGGTGGAATAGGAACACGCTGGGGCTTCCAAAGATCTTTCATGAGAATCCAAGTCCCTCTTTTTTTATCTCGAGAGATATAAGAAGAAATGTTGGTAGGTAAATCTTGTTTTAAAAACCCATATTTTTCTAAGAGAGAGTGAATCTGTTGGGCTGTTTTTGGGTGACATAGTTTTTTTTGAAGAGAAAGATCAGCGGCAACGTACATCCCCTGAGCAATCGCTTCTCCATGCGTAATCCCTCGATAAGTTGCGTGGGCTTCAAGGGCATGACCTATCGTATGCCCAAAATTAAGAATTTGTCTCTTTGAAAAATCCTTTTCGTCTTGTTCAATAAACTTCTTTTTGGTCAAAACAGAAGAGACAATGATCTTTTCTAAGATACTGGGGACCCTCTTTAAAATTTGAGAGTGGTGAGTATGCAAAGTGTTCCATAATTTTTGATTATCGATGATGGCGTATTTAATAACCTCTGCAAGTCCTGATTGGTACTGTTCTTGGGGGAGAGTTTTTAAAAAGGAGCTGTCTGAAAAAATAGCTCGAGGAGGATAAAAAGAGCCCACTAAATTTTTTCCCTCTCGAGTATTCACCCCACACTTTCCGCCTAGTGAGCTATCAACTTGAGAAAGAAGCGTTGTGGGGATTGCGATAAAAGGCATTCCTCGCATATAAATAGAGGCGACGAAACCTGTCATGTCTCCAATAACGCCTCCGCCGAATGCTACAAGACATGTTTTTCGATGAGCCCTTAATTGCAAAAGATGAGAAATAATTTTTTGAACCGCGTCTATATTTTTATCTTTTTCTTTGTCTGAAATAAAAATTTGATCGACTTTTACCGTTGGAGAAAAGCACTTTTGAAGCGATGCTCCGTAAAGACGCGAGATGGCAGGAGCGGTAATGACAACAAAATGGGGTCCTAGGTGCAGAGTCTTTAGTATAGAAGAGAGTTTTTTAAGGGGAGTTTTATATCCAATGTAAACTGGATAAGAATACAAGCGACTATGCAGAGTAATTTTTTTTAATTTCTTCAAGAGAATCTCCCCCGAATTTTTCTAAAAAGGCTTTGGTGAGTTCAATGGCAGCCACATTTTTTGCTACAATGGCTGCCGCAGGCACTGCACAGGTATCTGTCCGTTGAACGAGGGCTTGGGTTTTTTCTTTGGTAAACATATTTACTGTTTTTAGGGGTTTTTGGGTCAAAGTTGAAAGAGGTTTCATGGCTGCTCGCAAAATAAGATCCTGCCCCGTCGTGACCCCCGCCTCAAGGCCCCCACTGTGAAGCGTTTTTCGGACATAACCAAAGTTTTTCTTTTGTTTTTTATTATAAAAAATTTCATCTTGGGCCTGGGAGCCTAGAAGCGAAGCTCCATAAAATCCCAGCCCAAACTCAACGCCTTTAATCGCCGGAATGGACATCACAGCTTGGGCAAGCCTGCCATCAAGTTTTAAATCCCATTGGCTAAAATTTCCAAGTCCTATGGGAAGACCTTTCACATGTATTTCAAAAACGCCTCCCAAGGTTTCCCCTTCGTTCTGGCACTTTTGAATCAATTTTTTTATTTTTGATTCTGTTTTGATCGACATAGGAATGGGCCCAATCTGAGTGACGTGGGATGAAAATTCAATATCAAACTCTTTTAAAAAAGCTTGGCAAAGAGCGCCCACAGCTGTTCGAATTGCTGTTTCTCTAGCGCTGGCACGCTCAAGGCTATTTCGCACATCATCGTGTTTGAATTTTAAAGTTCCGACAAGATCTGCATGTCCGGGCCTCGGAGCTGAAAGACGAGGGAGTGTATCTAGGTTTTTAGCAGCGTTATTAGGAAGAAGAAGTGTAATAGGAAATCCCAGTGTTTTTCCATTTTTAATTCCTGAAAGAATTTGAATGGCATCGTCTTCGAGTGTCATTCTGTGGCTTCGGCCGAAACCACTTCTTCTGAGGCGTAGTTCATCTTCAATAAAAGAAGAAGGAAAGGGAACTCCCGCAGGCAATCCCTCGACAATTGCTACAAGGGCCTGACCATGAGATTCTCCAGCTGTCAAAAAACGAAATGGCATGGTTCTTATATATGATCCAGAAAGTGTTAGTAATCAATAGCGGTTTTTCTCTTCAAGTTTAATTAACCCGTGCATAGAATAACATTAAAAATGGTACGCATGAGGATTACAGTTGATTTGTATGACAAATATGATATTATGTAATACACAAGGTGAAAATAATAAGAAAAAAATTAGTGCCTATTACAGTGCGTATTTCTTATGGTGATTTAAGAAGTCTTCTAAAAGCTCATCCCGAGACCTCAACGCAATCTGAGCTCATTCGCAAGTTATTGGAAGAGGAGCTAGAGCGAATTAAATCTTGGAGAGTTCATTCAGAAGTAGCTGGTACGCTAACTTCAGAAGATATAAAGTAGGCTTCTTTGATTGCCTTCTTTGATACCAATATTTATGTAGATCTTCTTAAGGGAAATATTGAGTTTTCAGATTTATCTTCGTATCAAGGATATCTTATTCGTCTTTCCCCTATTGTAAAAAGTGAGTTGTTGCGAGGGTGTAAGACGGAACGTGCCAAGAAAATTACACTTTCCTTAGTTGAACAGTTAACGGAGTTACCAGCCCCAACGAACAAGATGTGGGAGCGAGCAGCTTCAATATTGGCTAAGCTTCCTATTTTGGGCCAAACACGATTAGGCGAACTTCAAAATGATGTTCTATTGGCCCTTACAACCCGCCAGGTAGGGGCTATTTTTATTACTCAAGATAAGGACTTTGAAGAGATTCAAAAGCACCTGACTTTTAACTGGATTTTACATACATAGGTATTACTTTTTATCGAGCGAGGAGACGAAGGTATTGGTTCGTTTCAGAACGCTCGGAATATCTCTAATAATCACGGTGTTTGTGACTCTGTCAATGGAGAGAGAGCCGCGTTCTGAAAGGAAAGGATAGAGGTGGCGGGTCAGCTCAAAAGCTTTTCGATGAGTTAGCGGAATAAAAATGACTTGTAAAGGCTCTAGTTTTTCTTTTGCAGCTAGAGCTAAAACAGCTTTTTCTTTTTCTTCTTTCAAAGAATTTAAGGAAGACACACGAATAATATTGCCTTGTTTTACAAAGCCCAGTTGATGTGCCTGAAGAATGGCAATCAAAGCCTCATCCCAAGGAACATTTAAAAGTCGAATGGTCACTTTGCCACCAACGTCTTTTCCAGAAATAATATTATAATCACTGGTTTCAGCCAGAAGTCTTAGGATATCTTGAATGTCTGTGTTTTTAGATTGAAGAGAAAGTTTTCTTCCTGGAAGACGACTGGGGGAAGTTAAATAATTTCCAAAATCAATAACAGTTTGCCCCTCCTCTTCTTCTAATATTTTTGCAAGCCTGGGTTTTTCAAAATCTATGTAAATTAGATTTGCATTCTGCTGGATTTGAGGTTCTAGAGAATCTTTAAATTGAATCGTGACTTTCGTTGAGGGGTATGGGGCTTCGGTTTCTTGAAAAGATACTTTGGAAAGAAAGCTTTCGGCTTCTTCAAGACTTAAGGGGGAAAGCGTTGCTCCTGGTTTTACATTTTTAAGTTCTACAATAACTTCTTTATCTAGCGCTATTTTTTGAAAATCACATGCCTCAGAGCAAGTTAAAACAAGGCGTTCTTTATGATCGATAGAAGAGCGTGCAATGCTTTCAAGGGTTTTAGGAATTTCTGTTTTAATAGGAGCGGGCTCAAAAGGGACCTCTGCTTCTTTAATATCTTCTTTTCTTTCTTCTTCAGCTTTCTCTTGAGTCTTTTGAGCCACTTCTAGCTCTTTTTCTTCAGGCGTAGATTGGGTTGGTAACCCTTCTTCAGGTTTTTCCGCTTGAGCACTTTTAGGCTGAAGCGGTTCTAAATCTAAGCGTAAGCCATATTCTGTTTTTTTGGCCTTCACTTCTAAATCTTCTTGAACGAAGATGAGAACTTGGCCGACAGATTTTCCTTGAGCTTGGGCCATGTTGGTTGTGAAAGATTTAATTGCCTTATCTCGAAATCTTTTCGGAAGCTGCGTGTCTTGAACTTGTACGGCATCAAGGCTTACGACAATAGATGGAGGATTTTCAATTTTATCAACAGAGTAGTTTAACACGGGCTGGGTGGTGAAAAGCCCTAAATATGTTTTTTTCCCTTTTACGGTGTGTTTGACTTCATCTAAGTAATTTAAATTTGGCTGCCTAGGTGGGCGACTAGAACATCCAACGACACCTAAGGCCAGAAGACCAACAACCAAAAGAGACTTTTGAAATTTCATTCTTAGTCTTTAAGTTTAAACGTAGCTTCTCCATCCGGGCTACTCACAACAACTATGTTATCATCAATACGTGAAACTTTTCCACCTTTTTTGCCAATTTTGGTCCCAGGCTTTGCGACGAATGTTTTTCCCTCATCGGTTTCAAATAAAGCCAATTTTTTTTCTGTATTCCAAATGATAGCCTTGAGATGAAGTTGTTCAGTATTAATTTGTTCTGGTGAAATGGATTCTGACACGCGCCCCCCGGGTGTTATCAAGGGTTCAAACGGATTTCGGGCCCCCAAACACAAGCCCAGAAGCAATAGAAAAGAAGTAGTCTTTAAAATCTTCATTGTTATTTTTCTCCTTTGGGTCATGGACCCTTTCGAAATGTAGTTGCCAGGGCATGAGTGGACACAACATAGATTCCTTCTTTTTTCTCAGGACGCGTCATTTCGATATTTGAAATTAAAATTTTTCTTTTAAATTTTGAAAGATAGGTAAAAAAACCAAGAGTTTGGTTAAAGGTTCCTCGAAGTGTAATTTCAATAGGCATTTCAATTAAATTTACCATGTCTTTTTCTTCCAAGGGTTTAAAAAGCAAAAACTCAATCCCCATTTTTTTGCCTTCTTTGGTCCAAGTCGATAAAAGGCTTGGAATGTCATCTTCTTGCGGAAAAGAAGCTAGGATTTCTTGAGGGATATCTAAGGTGGGTTTTGTTTTTTTAGGAAGAATCTCTGAAAGCTGTTGGCGTTGACTTTTAAGTAGAGTCAATTTTTGTTCTAATTGCTGGGCTTCTTGTTCAAGGCTGGTGACACGTTGTTCTTTCGGAGCGTAAAGGCCGATATAGAAGAAAAGAAGGAGAAACACTGCTAGAACGAAAAGTAAAAAAAGTCGAATAATAGCAGATAAAGAGGTCATAGTTTACCGTTATTTATGGGCAATACATCACAGGTGACTGTAAATTTTTTTAAAGGATTTTTAGAATCTACGAGTTGTTCTGAGACCACAAGTTTTACATTTTGAAAGTAAGAAGAGTGCTGGAGCTTTGATAGAAAATTAGCAATCGCTTCATGGTCTATAGCAAAACCGTTGACAATAACAGCATTCTCTTTTTGGGAAAGATAGCTAATCCAGGCTTGCGTGGGTAGGTTTTGGCTCACAGCTTCTAAGACCTTTACAAGATTTTGTCCTTCTTCTTTAAGGCGATCCAAAACGCGGGGAGCCTCTACCCCCTCTTTCCCTTCTTCTTGTGTTTTGAGCTTTACGAGCTCTCGTTGAAGCGTAGATATTTCTTCAGTAAAGCCAGTATGTTTTTTTTGAACTTCTGCTTCCCGACGGTTGAGGTTATTGTAAAACGTAATGAGAAAGGCCACTTCAAAGCCAATTAAAATAAAAGAAAAAACTAAAACAAAAAAAGAAGGCTTAAAGGATCGGTTCGATTGAGGGGGTCGGCCTGAGCCTCCTCGGAGTCTTGCAAGCAAATTAATTTGTGTTTTGGTCATAGGTACTTGCTCCGAGAAGCGAGTCCCAAGGCTACTGGCATAAGAGGACCCACGTCTTCTAGAAAATCTGGATTAAATGTTTTGGGATTGTAAGAAATATGCTCAAAAGGTTTTAGGGCAATGGCTGAAAGCCCTGTTTTTTGAGAGAGCCATTCACACAGCAGCGGAAGCTTAGAAGTTCCACCGGTCATATAGAGTTTATCTAAGCGGGCTTTGGGATTTTGAGCGATAAATCTCGTTAGAGCTTCTTGAACTTGGGTACAAAGAGAGTAGCCAGCTTTTTCAATGATCCCTTGTGTGGCCTCAGGTACGCTTTTTTCTTTGAGAGAGCTTATTTTTAAAGCTTCTGCTTCTTGGAAACTCAACTGAAGCTCATTAGAGATTTCATCGCTAATCTGATTTCCTCCGAAAGATATTTCTTCTGGGTATGTGGCAATGCCCCCTTCTAAAATAATAAAATGTGTTAGAGAGGCCCCGATGTGGAGCAATGCCGTAGTTTCCTCGAGCAAAGAAGGGAAAAAGAGTCTAAAAAAATTAGAAAGCGCAGAAGCTGTCAAGTTCCATCTCAGACATAGCAGGCAAAGAAATTTTCTTTGAGATCACAGAGCTTCCACACACAGCAAAGGCAAGGGATTTAGAAGATATTTTTTCTTTAGAAAAAAGCTCTTTTAAGGCCTCTTCTAGGGTCAAAGGATCTAAAATTTCTCCTTCAACAACCGTCCCCTTAGGAAGTTTTGTTGTGGCCAGAGATTCTAGAATGAAAGAGGATTTTTTAGGTTTAAGTTGAGCCAGTTTTAACGTGTGGGAACCAATATCTAGCCCCACTAAGGAAGATGCACCCACCCATTTGCTCAAAAGAGACATGTTTTTGTTCCCAATACTTCAACTCAAAAACTTAGCTAAGTCTCTAATATTTGTAACAAATTTTCAATAAAACAACAAGGAGAATGATGCTTGAACATAATAGTCCAAAATGCTAGAGGTTAAAGCTTATGCATATTACAAAACAACTAGTAGAACACTTAGCAAAGCTTTCTTTGTTAGAGCTAAGCCCAGAAGAGGTGGAACGATATACCCAAGAGCTAGATTCTTTGATGGGCTACTTTGAAAAGTTAAATCGACTCGACACCGCTCATATTGATCCAACCTTTCATGTGGAGCCTCCGACCAATGTTTTTCGAGAAGATGAGGTGAGAGAATCTTTTAAAAGAGAAGATCTTTTGCCTGTTTTTCCTGCCCAAGAAGATGGAGCCATTAAAGTTCCCAAGATTATTGAGGCCAGCTAACGTATGAAGCCTTATGAACTTACACTTGAAGAAGCTTCCAAAAAATTGTCCCAAAAAAAACTCTCTTCTTTAGAGCTGGCGGAGTCTGTCCTTCAAAGAATTAAAGAAACTCAACCCAAACTTAATAGTTTTGTCCTGATCACAGAAGAGGAAGCGCTAAAAACTGCGAAAAATGTTGATGAGAAAAGGGCTCGGGGCCAAAGCCTTTCTCCTCTGGCAGGTATTCCCATCGGGCTTAAAGATATTTTTTTAACCAAGGGAATTCGAACAACCTGTGGTTCTAAAATTTTATCAAATTTTGTCCCTCCGTATGACTCAACCGTAGTTCGAAAGCTCAAAGAAAATGATTTTGTTTTGGTAGGAAAACTCAATCAAGATGAATTTGCGATGGGATCTTCCAATGAAAATTCTTTTTATGGGAGCGTCAAAAATCCTTGGGATTTAGAACGAACACCTGGGGGTTCAAGTGGCGGATCGGCTGCCGCAGTGGCCGCGGATCAGTGTTTGGGTTCTTTTGGAACAGATACCGGAGGATCTATTCGCCAACCTGCGTCTTTAAGCGGGGTGGTTGGAATGAAGCCAACCTATGGACGAGTCAGTCGCTATGGCATTATTGCCTTTGCATCCTCACTGGATCAGGTGGGGCAAGTCTTCCTGTTCCTGACTACACAAAGTTTTTAAAAAAAGATGTGAAGAAACTTTGCATTGGGGTTCCCCGCGACTATTTTGTCGAAGGAATGCAAAAGGACGTTGAAAAAGTGACACGAGAGGCTATTGGCCACATCAAAAAAATGGGAGCCAAAATGATTGATATTTCTCTTCCACATACAGAATACGCGGTGCCTACCTATTATTTGGTAGCAACAGCGGAGGCAAGTTCGAATCTTGCTCGATATGACGGCGTGAAATATGGCTACCGGGCTAAAGCACTGACGCTTCAGGAGATGTATCGGAAGACCAGAGGCGAAGGGTTTGGGCGGGAAGTTAAACGACGCATTATGCTTGGAACTTTTGTGTTAAGCAGCGGATATTATGATGCGTATTATAAAAAGGCAAGCCAAGTTAGAACTCTGGTCAAAAAAGATTTTGAAGAAGCGTTTAGAAAGTGTGACCTCATTGTGACCCCAACTTCTCCGACGACCGCTTTTAAATTAGGAGAAAAATTAAATGATCCTCTTCAAATGTATTTGTCGGATATTTTTACCATTTCAACAAACTTAGCCGCTCTTCCCGGCCTTGTTCTTCCCTGTGGATTTGATCAAAAAGGACTTCCTGTTGGGCTTCAAATTTTAGGGCCGCATTTTAAAGAGGAAAATATTTTTCATCTGGCCTATGCCTATGAACAATCAACAGAGTGGCACAAAAGGAAACCCAAACTATGAATTATGAGCCTGTCATTGGATTAGAAGTCCATGCTCAGCTTAAAACCCAAAGCAAAATTTTTTGCGGCTGTTCGACAAAGTTTGATGCCAAAGAAAATGAACTCACGTGCCCTGTGTGTACGGGAATGCCAGGGTGTCTTCCTGTCTTAAATAAGAGAGCCGTAGAATTTGCGATTAAGATGGCTTTGGCTACCCAGTGCCGCATCAATGAAAAATCTCTTTTTGCAAGGAAACACTATTTTTATCCCGATCTTCCGAAGGGCTATCAAATTTCTCACTATGACAAACACCTGGCCCAAAAAGGGCATATAGAAATTTCAATCGGTGGACAGATCAAAAAAATCAGGCTCCACAGAATTCATATGGAGGAGGACGCCGGGAAAAATATTCATGGAACCTTTTCAAGCTATGTGAACTTAAATCGCGCTGGAATTCCTTTGATTGAAATTGTTTCTGAGCCTGATGTTCGAAGTTCCCAAGAAGCCGGAGCGTATTTAAGGGAGATCAGATCCATTCTTCGCTATCTAGAGGTTTGTGATGGAAACATGGAAGAAGGAAGTTTTCGCTGCGATGTCAATGTCTCTGTAAGACCTGTGGGACAAAAAGAATTCGGAATACGTTGCGAAGTGAAGAATATTAATTCTTTTCGATTTGTTGAAAAAGCCATTGAGTATGAAATGGGGCGCCAAATTGAAGTTTTAGAAAGCGGGGCCAAAGTTATTCAAGAAACCAGGCTTTGGGATTCTGATCAAAATAAAACCTTTTCCATGCGTTCTAAAGAAGAAGCGCATGATTATCGTTATTTTCCAGAGCCGGATTTACACCCTCTGATTGTGGAGCCGCATTGGGTTGAAGAAATCAAAAGAACACTGCCTGAACTTTCCTCAGAAAAAAAGACACGCTTTATTAAGATGTATCAACTGTCAGAGTATGATGCATCGCTGCTGACTCAAGAAAAGTCTTTGGCACAGTATTTTGAAAGTGTTGTTGAAATTTGTAAGGAGCCCAAGCTTGCCACAAATTGGATTTTATCTGAGCTTTTGCGTGAATTTGGGCCTGAACAAGTGGAGAGTTCCCCTATCACTCCCCAGCATTTGGGCGAACTTCTGGTCTTAATAATGAAAGGAACCATTTCTGGAAAAATTGCAAAACATGTCTTTGAAAAAATGCTCCAAACTGGACAAGCTCCACAAGCTATTGTACAAAAAGAAGGACTTGTTCAGGTTTCCGATAGTACCCAAATTGAAGCCCTGGTGGAAGAAGTGCTAAAGGAACAAAAAGTTTTTGTCGACAAGTACCATGCTGGACAAGCCAAGCTCTTTGGTTTTTTTGTAGGAGAAGTTATGAAAAAAAGCCATGGGAAAGCCAATCCAGCGATGGTCAATGAATTTTTAAAGAAAAAATTGAAAGGAGCTTAAGATTATGAAAAAAGTTCTCATCGGTATTTCTGCCGTTTTGGTTCTCTTAATTCTTGGTGTGGTTTCTTTGCCTTTCTTGCTCGACCTTAATAAATACAAAGGCCAAATCAAACAAGAGGTTGAAAAAAGGATTCAGGGTACATTTGATGTAGAAAGCCTAGCGATCAAGGGACTAGGAGTAAATGTTAAAAATCTTACACTCACTTCAACGGGAGATTTTAAAAATAAAAAACTTTTAAATGTTGGAGAGGCCAAAATTAAAGTTTCTGTCTTTTCTCTTTTAACGGCCAGTCCCAAGGCTACGGTGCTTCTTAAAAAGCCCCAAATTTATTTAGTGAAAAATGAAGCCGGAGAACTCAATATCACAGCCCTGCCTAAAAAGGGGGGCGACATGCCTGCTCAGGAAGAAAAAACAAAAAAAGGAAGCTCAAGGCTTCCTGCTCTTCTTTTAGGAGTGAAGCTTTCTTTTTTAGCCGAAAATGCCGCCCTTCAATACATCGATGAAAAAACACAGGCGAAGACAGAAGCTCAAGATTTAAATATTTTTTTAAAAAATATTT
>JACPSU010000007.1 GCA_016193105.1 Deltaproteobacteria bacterium
AGGAAATAGGCCCATATGAAATCACTTAGAGTCTTAATTTTACTAGGAATCGCCATCATATCTTTTGAAGCCTTTGGACAATCTAGAGCAGTTTTAACAGTCCTAAAAGGGGGCGCAGGAAGAGCTCTTTTGAACAGAACCATTGAAAGCAGTCCCTCAGCGAAAGCATTTTTTGCAGGGGTTTTGGGGCTTAAAACTAGGCAGTTGGATTTAATTGATCCTGCCATTCGCCAAGCTCTAATCACTAACCGACTGAATGTAGAAGGCCCTGACCAAGTACGCTTAATTGAAAGAGCAAGAGGTTTTATTACCGCTGCCCCAACGAGGGCAGTTGATTTAACTTTAACAGCTCCCGAGCCTCAAAGCAAAGCAAGGCCGTCCGTAAAAGTAAACGTAAAATTAGGGGATATGACTGAAGAAAAAGTGGATGCATATGTTGTGCCGCACTCTAATCATGAAGCTTCTTATGATGGTGTTGGGGGTGCAGTATTTTTAGCAGGAGCTCAAGCTGGTATTGATGCCTTTGATCGTGATCTTCAATCACGCGGGATACCACCATTTGGTTCTGCGTTTTGTACACGATCCGGAGGAGGAAATGCTCCTAATTTACTAAATGTTGTTTCTATTGGATCTAAAGCAGAAGACGAATTTCAAGTTGTCTCTCAATCTATGTATTACGCTTTGAATATTGCAAACATGGAAGGACTCAGTACCATTGCTGCCCCTGCTCTTGGAACAGGAACTGTGGGGAATCTGACTGCTGAAATGTCGGCAATAGCTATGATGGAAGGAATTCAAAGATTTTTTGATTCGACGAACAATCCTTCTGTACAAGAAATAACCATCATTATCGATGAGGATCGCGAAGCCTATGATGCATTTGTAAAAATTCAACGCGAACGGACAGCGCCTGCTCCAAGTGGGCCTGGCCAACCTGGAAGAGCAGATACTAACTGGTAAAGGGCACATATTAGCCCAGCTTCATTGACCCTTCCTAAACTCTAGTGTATAAGAGGACACTCTTATGAATAAGCGTAAACCTCTTCTTGAAAAACTAGAAACAACATTAGGATATTCGTTTAAGGATATGAAAATATTGGAGGAATCCATTATTCATAAATCCTATGCCCATGAGAATTCTGCCCAAAAATTAAAACATAACGAACGGTTAGAATTTTTAGGAGATGCTGTTTTAGATCTCGTAGTGAGTGATCTTTTGATGGAAAAATTTCCAGAAAGCCCAGAAGGGGAGCTTTCTCGCATTCGAGCCTCAATTGTCAATGAAGACCAGCTTGCGAAACTTGCGATGAAATTAGAGATTGGAAAATCCATTTATTTAGGAAAGGGGGAAGAGCTCACCAAAGGGCGAGTGAAAGCTTCGATCTTAGCCAATACCTATGAGGCCATTGTTGCAGCGATTTATTTAGATGGCGGATACGATGCAGTTTATACCATTCTCCAAGAACACTTTCATCCCATTTTAGAAGAAGCTTCTAAATCGGATATTAATCGAGATTATAAAACTAAACTTCAAGAAGAAGCCCAAGCCCTCCACAAAATCGTTCCTCACTATGTGGTTATTGAAGAAAAAGGCCCAGATCATGACAAAGTTTTTCAAATTCAAGTAAGTCTCAAAGGAAAGCCCCTTGCATTTGGATCTGGAAAAAGCAAAAAGGAGGCTGAGCAAGATGCTGCCCGAAACGCTCTTAAAATCATCCGCGAAGAAGAAGCATTTTAATATTGCCATTGTAGGGCGCCCCAATGTGGGGAAATCGACCCTTTTTAATAAACTTTGTTCTAAGCAAAAAGCCATCGTAGCCAAAGAGCCTGGTGTCACACGAGATTTCCAAATCGAAAAAATTTATTGGAGAGGGTACGGCTTTAATATCATCGATACCAGTGGATTTGAAATGAAAGAGGGCTCTGTTCTTCAAACAGCAATCGACCAGCAACGAAATCACATTTTAAGCCAATCTCAAGCCTATCTGTTTTTGTGCGACGGACAAGGGCCGCTCACGCAACTCGACCATGAGCTGCTAGAAAAAGTAAGAAAAACAAATAAAATTTTAATACCCGCTGTAAATAAAATTGATACCAACTACTTTAAAAAGAACGAATCTGAGTTTTATAAGTTTTTAGGAGCTCCTTTTCAAAAACTTTCAGCAGAAACGGGGGTAGGGCTCACGGCTCTACTTGAAACTTTAGAAGAAACTTTGCCCCTTCCTAAAGAAGAAGAAAATATCTCTTCTCCGTTTACAAAAGTGGTCATTATGGGGCGCCCCAATGTGGGAAAATCGACTCTCATGAATCGACTTTTGTCAGAAGAAAGAGTGGTTGTGAGCCCTGTTCCAGGGACCACTCGTGATTCCATTGATTCAGAAATAGAATGGAACAATCGAAAATATTTGTTTATAGATACCGCGGGGCTTCGTAAAAAAAGAAAAATAACGGAAAAACTTGAAAAGCTCACCACACACTCAGCCCTTGCTTCTTTAGAACGAGCTGACATTTTGCTTTTAGTTATCGATGCCGTAGAAGGCCCCACCGAACAAGATCTTCAAATTACAAGACTTGCGTGGGATAGGGGGGTGGCAGTCATCATTCTGATCAATAAATGGGATCTTTTGCCCCTAGAAAAAAGAACCAATACCTATTGGCAAAAAGTTTTGTGGAATAAGTTTCGTCATTTTAATCGGATCCCTTTTCTTTTTATTTCTGCTTTAGAAAAAAGAAATATTTCAAAAATATTTGAGGCCTTGTCTGAAACTAAAACATTTTATGAGCAAGTGATTGATCCTAAAAAAGTAAACGAAGCCTTTTTAGGGTGGACAGTAAGGGCACCCCATCCTTTAGTAAAAGCAAATATCTATCGTCATAAAATGAAATTTTTTGGCGCTCGCCAAGCTAAAAATGCTCCTCCTGTGTTTGAAGTTAAAACCAGCCATCCTAAAAATATTGTGACGATCTATGATCGCTATTTGAAAAACCAATTTCGCGAAACCTATGGCTTCTGGGGCATCCCCATCGAAATTGTCTATAAGCAGGTATGAAAAAACTTAGTCTATTTTTACTCTTTTTTCTTTTTTCTCATTCATTCGCTTTTGCATCCGATCCTTGTGAGGATATTTTTGACTCTCTCAGAATTGATTTTTCAACGGGCCAGGTCACTCCCTTAAACCCTATAACCATTCCTGGAGATGCCCCTATTGTTGCGGCCCGAGCCATTCTTATCCCCCATGACTCTGGTGGCTATCGTGCAAAATGGACAGAGCCCTCAGGTACTTTTATTACAAGCCGAAGTTTTTCTTTGCGCACAAGTCCCACTACATTTGAAGCAGAACTCACCCGAGATTTAAAAATACTAAAATTAAAAGCAATCACCCCTGATGCATTTCAAGGATATGAGGAGGTCAGTCATGCTGACTTTGCTCAAGGGAACATGAGCGTCATAGCTTCATGGCAACCCTTTAAGAGAAAGCTTGCCCCTCTTGATCTCAAACAGAGGAACTATGGAGAGTTAACATTTCAGTATGATGACAAGGGAAATTTAATCCATATTGATCACAGCGCCAATAGTTATGCGCGCATGATTAGCGTGGGGAACGACAATCCTTCTGTTTTTAGAAATATCAGTTCCGTACATATTTCTCGATCACCCACAAGACTTTTGATTGAAGGGCAAAACCCACATGATGATGAGATCTTCGTAGCCATGACAAATGCATTGTCTGCAGCAAAGGAAGCTTTTGAGAAAGCAAAAACTGATTTATCATCTCAGTCAGACATGGCTTCTAAAATTTTTAACCATTATGAAGAAGTGATCTCATTTTTAGATCTTTCTGAAGAAGATCAGCTTGCCTTTGTTTTTCAAAAGCAGGGACCTGAGCTTGAGTTTTGGGAATTTATTAGAACTCTGGCTGAGCGAGGCCCCACATTTAAGGAAAAATTGCGAGCAGCAAAAAACGAAGCAGAGGCTTACAAAGAGGCATCTCAATTAGAGGGAGAGGCAGGAGTTCTTTCAGATCTAGAAAGAATTGGTCAAATTGCTGAGCTTAAACAAGCTATGCAGGCCTGGGGCTTTGGATCAAAATGGAAAATGGATGTGTCTCTTGGTAAGAATTATGGACCGCATCCCGATATTCCTTTTATGAAAATGGAACGACACATCACAGTATTTTCAGAAGAAAAGGAAGCTCGAAGGCAAGGCTGGGTGCTTCACCACTATGAATTTTATTACGATGGGATTGAGGAGAACTCAGGCTATTTTTTACTTCGAGTTGTTCAGAGGGAATTTATAAAACCAGATATCAACGCAGCCGATACAAAAATTTCTCCCCCTCAAACCACCTGGCTTCGCTTTTATCATGATCCGAATTGGGGGCATCAAAGATATTTAAGACTGATGTCGGTTATGAATAATGGAAGTGAAAATTGGATCGAAGAGACTGCCGAACTACGGAAAGCTTTGAAAAATGGGCTGAGCTATATTTTTTATGACTTCTTTAAACCTCATCGAGCTCCTGTATGCTGGATGAACTTGGGGGTACATGAACCTGTCATGGGCTTGGAATTTAGAAGCGTCTACTTAGGGGCTGTTTTAGAATCCTTATTTACACATGACGGCAGGCTTGAAGCTGTTGATCTAGAAGTCTTAAGACACCTCTATCGCTTTCCAAAAGAAAAAGATTAAAAACTATAGGTGAGGGTCATCACGAAGTTGATGGCATCGCCACTCAAAGAAGTACCACGGGCGGTCTTGGCCCCTTCATCTTGAAAGAAGATCAGCTGATAAGAGCCTTGTACCCCCATAAAAACTTGTCTGGCTTTAATGGGAATTTCAAAGCCTCCTCCAAAATCAAATCCTGGGCCTTGGTCAGTCGTACCTGCAGGAACGTCGTTTAACCATTTGGTTCGGATAAAAAGTCCGCCCCCCATAAAAAGATAGGGATTGGCAAAAAGGAGTCCTTTTGAATATCCCTCAGACATAAAATAATATTTTGCCCGCCCTAAAATATCGAGAAGGGTGGCCCAACCACTTCTTCCATCAATTAAAAATTGGTGAAAGCTATCGTTAATGGTGAATTCCCCTGCAAATTGTCGGGTAAAGTAATAGGTTAAAAAACCTCCCGCGCTAAACCCAGTTCCAAAAAGCTGGCCTAATCCTCCAGTAAACGCACGTCCTCCTAAATGGAGTCCGATATCAACAAATCGTGACTCGTAAAAGAAAATTTCATCTTCTTGGGATTGTTTAATATCATAGCCATAGGCTGATGCATCCTCATAAATATCGGTTTTGTCCGACTGAGACCAGGCGGGAAAAGAAGAGCTTGCGACAACACCGAAAAGAACCCAAAAGAGCCAAAAGGGGGTGATTTTTCGCATACTTAAATAGTATAGCAAAGTAACATTCAATTGACAAATACTTATGAAGTTTATAACAATTATTTTCACATATGACACAACCTCATTTAGATCGAAAAGGTTTAAAAAGACCTGATGTTGTTTTAACAGAACTCAGAGAAGGGTACCGTTGGGTTGAAAATCACATCCGCTCTGTTGTGATCATTTTTGCCATTCTCTTTGGTGGCCTCGCGGTATGGACAGTAGGAAACCACTATATGGGCCAAAAAGAAGACAAGGCTTTAAACAGCTTTTACACGACAGAAAAAAAACTTGAGAAAAAAAGACAAGAAGTTGATTTAAAAAAGTCAAAAGATAAAAATATCAATACTTTAAAAGAGCTTCATCAAGAAATGGCTCAAATGGAATCTGTAATGCAGGAGTTTCCTAAATCTAAAGCAGCCTTCCTAAGCCATTTAAAATTGGGAGATCTTTTTTCAGAACAAAAACAATATCAAGAAGCGCTTGCTCAATATGAAAAAGCCCTGAAACTTTCCAATGGCAAGTTTTATAAAATTATTGTGCTCTATAACCTGGGCTATATGAATGAGCTTTTGGGCCAATGTGACAAAGCCATTGAATGGTTTAATCAGATTACTTCCTATCAAAAACAAAGATTTTTATTGTGGACTTTTGGATATCGTCCAAATGCTTTTTGGCTTTCGTCGGCGTATTTTGGAATAGGGCGCTGCTACGAAAAACAAAAACAGCCAGAGGCTGCCAAGGAAGCGTATTTGAGAGTTTCAGATGAGTTTCCTGCTACTGTCTATGCAGATCAAGGACGAGCCTTTGCTGAGCTTGTAGCCCGCCCATGAGCCAGTCTATCAGAACGTTTCTTTTGTGCTTAATGCTTATTTTTTCTGCTAGTAGCTGCAGTAGTATTTTCCCCAAATTAGAAAAAAGTGTCTCTGGAAATAGTCCTAAAAAAGCATTAGTTTTTTCTGTTGTAAAATCCCAAGCCTCCATCCTCACAAAGCTTCATCCACCTGTTGAAAGAGCCACCCCTTTAATTATTGGGGATGTGATTTACCAAGGCTCAGTTCATGGAAAGTTTTTTGCACTTCAAAAAAAATCTGGGCATGTCATTTGGGCCAAAGAGATTAAAGGGGGAGTAGAAGGGGGGGCTGCCTATTTTGATCGAAGAATTTATTTTGGGGCCAATGATGGCTTCTTTTATTGCTTGGATAGCGAAACAGGTAAAACGCTTTGGACATACCATGCCAAAACAGAGATTTTATCTACCCCTATTATCGTCGGTGGAATTGTTTATTTCTCAACCATTCAAAATACCCTGTATGCACTAAAAGCACAAACAGGGGGATGGGTATGGTATTACAATAAAGGCTATATCCAAAAAATATCTGTAAGGGGGAGTTCTTCTCCTGTCTATCAAGATGGCAAAATTTTTGTTGGTTTTTCAGATGGTTATTTTTATTCTTTTAATGCTTTTAATGGCAATGTGCTTTGGTTTAAAAAATTAACTGAGGAAGGTAAATTTATTGATGTGGATGTAACACCCTTGGTGAGCTCCAAAGATGTGATTGTGGCTACCTATGATGGGAATGTAGTTGCACTGCAATTAACCAGTGGAAATGTAAAATGGAAGTATAAAAACTGGGATATCAGTGGATTTACCGCAGATGAAAAAGCTGTCTATTTAACCAGTAGCTCTGGGGTTGTTTTTTGTTTAAATCGAAATACGGGAGCAAAGTTATGGGATACCCAGCTTTCAGGAGTTCCAACTCTGCCCATTGTGGTTGAAGACCAGCTCATCTTTGGAAGCTCAGAAAACTTTGTTTATAGCTTATCCATTGAAAATGGCTCTGAGATTTGGCGATACAACACAGACTCTGGAATGACTGCATATCCTGTATTCGCGAGTGATAAGCTTTATATCTTTACAAACTTATCTGTTTTGCACGTTGTAGACCCTTTTTACTTGATCCCATCGCGTTAGGGAGGGGCTAGCTAAAACGTCTGATAATGAATATTATGTAAAGTATTGGAACCCTAGCCCATATTATGAGGAGGCAATATGACATTTGTACAATTAGGCGGCGTAAAACCAGAGGCACCCAAAGATGCTACTCTTTTATTTACAGAAAACGCTGTTCGTAAAATTAAGGACTTTTCTGAAAGGCTTCCAGAAGCCAAAGGCAAGCATTTACGGATTTATGTCCAAGGCGGAGGCTGTTCCGGCTATTCCTATGGATTTAAATTTGATGACAAAGCACCTGAAGACCAAGTTTTTGCAAAAGATGGCGCCCAGATCATCATAGATATCCAAAGCCTCCTCTTAATCAATGGCTCTACGATCGATTATAATGATGGATTAAGTGGAACTGGTTTTTCAGTCCAAAATCCTAAAGCTACTGGCAGCTGCGGGTGTGGCTCTTCTTTCAGTGTCTAAAGGCTGTTGAAAAATTAAAGAATTTTGGCGAGTTTTTCTCCTACCCTAAATTCCTTTTCCTCAAAATGCGCATATCGAATATATCCTAACGCAATTACACATTGGTATTTTGGAGAATAACAGGAACTTGTAATTTCTCCCGTCTCTTCCCCAGCTAATGTATGAATGATCGTTCCTTTGGATAGAATATCAGAATTAGATACCTGAAATAATCTAAGCTGTTTATTGACGTGACCTAAATTTTGGAGTCTCGCGATGGTTTCTTGGCCGATGTAACACCCTTTTTTAAAATTTAAAGCGTCAGACAAGTTGGCTTCTTGAGGAATTGTATTTTCATTCATGTCCACTCCATAGAGAGGTGTCTTGGATTCTATACGTAAGATTTCCTGTTCTTCTTTTGAAATAAGTGGCAACGCTAATTGTTTTTGAAAAGACAAAAGCCGTTCTTTCTTCATCCAAAATTCAAAACAGGGATACCCCCATTGAAGTTTATAAATGATTCCAGAAGACTTTGGGAAATGCTTTTGAATAAAAGAAGGACTCTCTCTCCCTAAAACTCCTACCCCACCCCATTCTTGAGAAAGATCTTGAAGTGAAACTTTCTGAATTAAGATATACCGACTCAAAAGTTCTAGAATTTTATCTTTTAAATTTTGATGACACTCGATTTTAAAATGGTCTTCTGCGGCATAACAAAATAAATCAGCCAAGATTTTACCCTTAGGCGTACAAAGACAAGCATAGCACCCTGTTCCTGCAGCAAGAGTTTTGATATCTTGAGTTAAAATTCCATTTAAAAATAATCTAGAATCACTCCCCCCAACTTCTATCAGGCAGCGCTCTGATAAATCTAAAAGTGCTAATTTCATGTTCAGTATTGTAGAAGAACTCTCGTCTATGGTACAGTTAAATTATTATGCTTCAGCCAAAACATTTCTTGATTGGCTTTGGAATTTTAATCGCTTTATTTCTTCTTCTAAAAATATCCTTAAGGCCTAAGGTTGTCCCCTTTATTCCTCCGGCAGGAACAATTACTCGAACTTTAGGAGACCAAAATTTTATTAAAACTCAAGATAGCCAAATTCCTGCTTTCGTCAATTTTTCTATTGAACCGGGCCAAACTATTCTTGTAGGGGCTAAAGGCTTAGTCGAGCTTTCCTTGGATGACTACGATCCCCAAGGGAGAAAAACCCAAGTCATTATTTATGAAAATAGTTCTTTTATCATTACAGAAACTTTTTTAGGGCAAAAAAATAAATTCTCCGCCAAACTTCTTTCTGGGTGGATTAAAGTTTTAATTCAAAATCTTTCTGCTCAAGATCAACATGAAATCCAAACAGAAAATACTGTTTTAGGAGTTCGGGTAACAACCTATTACATACATTATCTTTCAGATCGTACCACCACGGAGCTTCATGTTCTTGAAACAACTTCTGGGAAAAAGGTGACCATTGCTCCCAGAGGAAAAAAAGAAACTGAAGTGCCTGCCCAAACCACGGCAACTGTCATTCAAAACCAAGATCCCATCCTAAAACCTTTGGATCCTGCCCTTCTTCCGAAAGAACCGGCAAAAGAGCCGGAGGAAGAGCCGGCAGCTCAAGAACCTATCGCAGAGTCCCCACAGCCTGAGCAACAGACTTCTCAAGGAGAATTCCCAGAAGATACTCCCGCTATGCAGACGTGCCGAAAGTTAGATCAAGCGCTTTATGATCTCTCTAGTCTCTATGGGCAAGAAAATACAAAATTGTTTTATCAAGAAAGTACGTATTGGAAAGCGATGGAACAAACTCAGACACCAGAAGAATTTCAAATCAAAGACAAAGAATATAAGATTCTTCAACAAAAAGAAGCCTATCTTCTAAAACAAAAGTACGCTTTTTCTATTCGTTCACACCAACCCCCTCATTGGATTCAATGGCTGCCCACTTATGAGGGAGAACATGCAGATGAGAAAAAAAAGGAGTATATTCAGCGGTGTAAAGAGCAACATAAGGCTAGAGTACAATACCACGAATTAAATCTTGCAGAAGTTCCAGATTATTGTGATCTATCTCAAGAAGCTTGTCCTGAAAAATTAAAGGAACTTCAGCCATTCTTTCAAAATCTTTATCTTTCGTTTCAAGAAAAACCTATAGATCCTAAACCCTCTATAACGCATGGAACACCTCCTAAAGAATTCCAAGATGTGTGTTCAGAACTTTCGGGGAAGCTTAAAAAAGATTTTGAAAAGCTAGAAGAACAGTATCGTGCATTAGATAAAGAAGTGTGGACGTATATTGTAAAACCCTATGATCCTGTCATGAGACAAAAATTAAAAAGTGGACAAGAGACTCTTAGGCAGTTAGGAAAACAAAAAACTTGTGTTTACGAGGCTCATGCTCGCACAGCAGGTACCATAGAGAGTGACTCTCTGTGGAGGGTTGACTTAAAGCTATTTGAAAAAAATGAAAAACAAGTTCAAGAATGTTTGGGGGCCTATAAACGACTCTATCCCACGTGTTATAGCACCTGTGCGTTTACTCCCAAAGACTGTGCTGAAAAACTAAAGGACTACCCACTCTATCTCTTACGCCTAAAATCTTTAAGTCCCCTGCCTGATAAAAAAGATAAAAACTGAGTAAATGGTCGGGGTGAGAGGATTTGAACCTCCGATCTCTCACACCCCAAGCGAGTGCTCTAGTCCAGGCTGAGCCACACCCCGATAATTTACACCAAAACTTCTAAAGTTCATAATTTAATTAGAGCGAATAAATCTCATGAGATCTTTGAGTTCTTGTTTGATCTTGGTAAGCTTCACATTCGCTTCAGATTTGGACTCTGAAAGGCGCTTGAATCTTTGCTCCCGTTTTAATTCCTTTAATTTTTGGCGAGCTCCTTCGATACTATAGCGCTCTCCCCATAAAAGTTGTTTAATCGTAAGAATATTTTCAATATCTCTTCTTTGATACACTCTTTGATTGGCATTCGATTTTTCAGGGGTAATTAAATCAAACTCTGTTTCCCAATACCGTAGTACATAAGGTTTAATTCCTGTAATTTTACAAACTTCCCCAATCTTAAAGTACATGCGATCGGGAATAGGCGGATTGGCAAAATCTTTTCTCATGATTTTCTATTTGGGTTTAATTGGGCTTTTAAAACATGACTGGGACGAAACGTGAGCACTTTTCTTGCGCTAATTTCAATCGTTTCTCCAGTCTGAGGATTTCGTCCTTTTCGTGATCTTTTTTGGCGAACAATAAAATTTCCAAATCCAGAGATTTTGATCTTTTCGCTCTGAGACAAGCTCTCTTTAAGCATATCAAAAATAAGCTCTACAAGATCTGAAGAATCTTTTTTAGAGAAACCTACTTTTTCATATACATTTTCAATTAAATCAGCTTTGGTCATAACAGCACCCCCCTTTTAGGATAGGTCGTGCACACACGCAACTCCTTAATAACACTAAGAAAAGAGTAGCAAAGCTACTCTCCCTTGTCAATTGTATTATGGGTAACCCCTCAAAACTGAGGGATTACAAAAATTTAGCGTATTTTTACCTGCCACTCACGCTCTAAAAAGTGACATAATTTTTCATGGACTTTATGCACATCCGCATCTGTCAGAGTGCGCTCATCAGAGCCGTAGGTTAGTGCATAGGCGTAGCTTTTATACCCCTCTGGGATGGGCTCTCCTTGATAAACATCAAAGAGTTCTGCTTTTTTCACCAACGTCCCACCTTCTTTAAAAAAGAGCTCATAGAGAAGTTGGTGGTTAATATTTTTATTCAGAGGAATCAGCAAGGACAAATCTCTTTTTACGAAAGGATATTTAGGAAGAGATTTAAAAATATTTTTTTGCTTTTGAAAACCTTCTGCTTCTAAAATATGAAAATTAAATTCAAAAATATACGCGGCTTGTTTCAAATCAAACGTTTCTTGGATATCTGGATTTAGCTTGCCAAATCGACATAGAGGTTGTCCGCGTTCCTGAATTTCAGCTGATAAATGAGGCTGGAATAGTAAAGAAGAAGTCCCATTTGTTATAACTTCTGCTTCTTTTATCCCCAGAGACTGAAGGATCAAATGAACAAGTGCCTTCACATCATAAAAATCCACTCCCTCTTCTTTTAAGTCCCAATGGGTTGCATATCTAGGGCCAGAAATAAGACCTGAAAGCATTTTGTGCTCTTTCCCTTGCCCATCATACACGGGTCTAAGTTCAAAGATGCGCACTTGAGATCTCTGATGATCCAAATTTAATTTAAGATTTTTAAGAAGAGAAGGAATCAGGGAGGGACGCATCACCGAAAAATCTTCTCCTAGGGGATTTTGAATATGCGTAGTTTTCTCTTCCCAATTTATTTTCTTTAAATCTAGGGGAGAATAAAAACTATAATTAACGACTTCGTTTAATCCAGCCGACACTAAAGTAGATCGAACTTTGTGACTTAAAAGGGAGTCTTTTTCAATAGGCTGTTCTAAATTGACTCTACCACTGAGTTCATGCGTTGGAATCTTATCATAGCCTTCACTTCGTGCCACTTCCTCTATGAGATCCACTTCGCTAGATACATCTACTCGATAAGAAGGTATTTCAAAATTTATTTTTAAAGAAGTGCCACTTTTTATTTTAAATCCAAAATCTTGAAGGTCTTTTTTAACTCGAGCAAATGACAAGGGATATCCTAAGTATTGTTCCAATCGATCTTGCCTAAGTGAAACGATGCGCTTAGCAAACTTTTTAGGATAAAGATCGATAAAGGACTTTGCAATTGTTCCCCCGGCCACTTCTAAAATAAGTTGCGTTGCTTGATCCAAAGCTTTTTGAACTCCTTCAATATCCACGCCTCGCTCAAATCTTTTTGAGGATTCTGAACTTAGCCCTAACTTTTTAGAAGTTCGAATAGTGGCAGGATCAAAATAAGCACTTTCTAACAAAATAGTAACCGTAGCTTCAGATACTTCAGAAGAGGCTCCCCCCATAATTCCTGCTAAAGCAATGGGTTTTTGAGAATCACAAATGAGAAGGTCTTCATTGGATAAGATATATTCTCCACCATCTAGTGTGCTTATTTTTTCTTGAGGCTTCGCACTTCGAATGACAACAGTTGCATCTGAAATTTGATCAAAGTCAAAAGCGTGGAGAGGTTGCCCCCATTCCATCAATACAAAATTAGTTACATCTACGACGTTATTAATTGAACGCTGGCCAATGGATTCCAAAGCACTTTTGAGCCACTCTGGAGAGGGCCCAATTTTGACGTTTGAAATCAAACGCGCCATATATCTAGGACATTTTTTAGGTGCCTCAAGTTTAATTTTCACTTTTTCTTGAATACGCTGTTTAGCTTCTTGAATATGAACTTTAGGATAGGCCACTTTACTTTCCAAAATAGACGCTAACTCTCGAGCCACTCCTAAAAAACTCATACAATCAGGACGATTGGGAGTGATATTGAGTTCAAAAGTCACATCCCCTCCCCCTAGCACTTTTTGGACATCTGCCGTCAAAGATGTTTGAGTGGGAAGGATGAGGATCCCTTCTGACTTTTCCTCAAGCCCTAATTCTACTTTTGAGCACAACATCCCTTCCGAACGTTCCCCTCGAATGGTACTTTCTTTAATCTCAAGCTCCCCACTCGTGGCCCCCCCATTAAGTCTAGCTCCAGGAAGAGCTAAAATAACTTTATTCCCATCTTTATAATTTTTAGCTCCACAGACAATTGCATATTCTCTTTCTTTGGTTTTAACCAGGCACAAAGATAAGCGATCCGCATTGGGATGTTTTTTGCTTTCAAGAATTTCTGCAATTCTTAAAAAAGTGGGATCGATATTTCTTTTTTGAACTGTTTCTACTTCAAATCCTCTCTGCGTTAACTTTTCTAAAATAGGGTCTAAATTTTTAGGCAGTCGTATATAGCGACTTAACCAGGAAGAAGAAAGCTTCATTGAAATTGCTCCAAAAATCTTAAATCATTGTCATAAAAAAGTCGGATGTCATCAATATGATATCGAAGCATGGTCAACCGCTCTACTCCCATCCCAAAAGCAAAACCAGAAAGTTTTTCGGTATCATATTTCACAGCTTTAAAAACAGCCGGATGCACCATTCCACATCCTGCCACTTCTAACCACCCACTTTGTTTACAGACCCGACATCCTTTGCCCATACAAAAGATACAACTGATATCAAGCTCTGCGCTGGGTTCTGTAAATGGAAAATAACTGGGACGAAAGCGAACTTTTACATCTTTAGAAAAAAGCTCATGTACAAAATAAGTTAAGATTCCTTTCAAATGTGCAAAGGATACTTTTTCATCTACGAGGAGTCCTTCTACTTGATGAAACATGGGGCTATGAGAGGTATCTGCATCATGACGATAAACAGTTCCAGGAACAATAATGCGAAGAGGGGGTTTGAATTTTTCCATCACTCGAATTTGAACGGGTGAAGTATGTGTTCGAAGAACAACATCTTCTGAAATATAAAATGTATCTTGCATATCTCTGGCAGGATGATTTTTAGGAATATTTAATGCCTCAAAATTGTAGTAATCAGATTCAATCTCTGGGCCTTCCGCACATTGAAAACCATAGCATTTAAAGAGAGCGACAATATCTTCCATTGTTTTTAAAAGAGGATGAAGCGTTCCACGCGGAAGGGGTCGGCCAGGCAAAGTGGCATCGATCTGTGTTTCCTGAGTTGTTTTTTCTCTTTGAGTTTTTTTAAGTGCCCCTGCCAATTCAGAAACTTTTTGGGTCAGAGATACCTTCACGGTGTTTGCAAGTTGCCCCAAGGCAGGACGATCGTGAGGATTTAAAGCTCCAATATCTTTTAAAATTTGAGTGAGTTTTCCTTGGCGTCCTAAATAGCGAATGCGAAAGTCTTCTAGCCTTTGCTCATCAAAAGATTGAGAGGAAAGCTCTTGAGAAGCTTCTTGTTCCAGCTGTTGAATCTTTTCTTTTAATTGCTCTGGTAATTTCTCTGGGAGATGATCCTGCATTTATGCAGCAGCTTGAACTCTTTTAACAATCATTTCAAAAGATTGAGGATCTTGAACAGCCATTTGAGCTAGTATTTTTCTATTTAAAACGATATTCGCTTTTTTCAATTTGGACATAAATTGGCTATAAGAAAGATCTAAGGGGCGAACCGCCGCATTAATGCGTGCAATCCACAATTGCCTAAAAGAACGTTTCCGCACCTTGCGATCACGATAGGCAAATACCCAGCCTCGCTCCACACTTTCAGAACCTCGTCGGAAGTTGGACTTCCTACGCCCATAGGTTCCCTTGGCAAATTTCATTATTTTTTTGCGTCTTCGTCTGGCTTTAAATCCGCGTTTTACTCTTGGCATTGTATCCTCTATCCGTAAGGCATCATGCGTCGCATGCGGTGAGCATCGGCATCATGCACATAAGTGGACTGTCCTAAATGACGTTTTCTTTTTGACGATTTAGCTGTTGTTAAAAGATGCCGCAAATTATTTTTTTTGCGCTTTATCTTTCCTTTTTTGGTAAGCTTAAATCGCTTCTTAAGACCACTTTTTGTTTTTAATTTACCCAATTTAGCCATCATTATTTCCGTTTAACAATCACATCTTTTTGAGGGCCTACCACAGTAAAGAGTGCTCGACCTTCTAACTTAGGGTTTTGCTCTACAACCGCAATATCCTTAAGTTTTTCGACAACTTTGTCAAGAACTATTTTGCCGAGTTCCTTGTGTTCCAATTCTCGCCCTCTAAACATGACAGTGAGTTTTACCTTATCCCCTTCTCCTAAAAA
>JACPSU010000043.1:0-554 GCA_016193105.1 Deltaproteobacteria bacterium
AAAAGTGGGCCAGAATTAACGATGCAAGAAGAAGGGGAATGGATCCATGATATTTTATATCGCTCTTTTTCGAAGGCTCTTTCTTTAGAAGAAGCTGTGAGGGAAAGCGTCTCTCATCTAACCGATCGATTCCAAAAAGAGCTCTTAGAGCCTGACCAAAAACGAATAACCAAGCTTTTAAGAAGTTTTTTAGATGAAGAAAAGAGGTGGCAAGCCAAAAATCGTTTTACTCCGAAGTATTTTGAGCTAGCTTTTGGAACGTACGCGCAAAAGCCTTTAGAACTGAGATGGAAAGGAAAAAGTCTGCTTCTTCGAGGAAAGATTGACCGGGTGAATGTGGATGAAAAAGCCAAAGAATTTGAAATTATTGATTACAAAACAGGGTCTACGGTTCCTTCAGCCAAAGAGGTAATGTCTGGGGAAAGCTTTCAGCTCACGTTGTACGCCATCGCAATGGAGCAGCTTTTTTTGCCAGGGTATCACTCTGCTCGGGGATTTTTTTATCGCATTAAAGACTGCGATATGAAGAAGGGCTTTATGTGCGAGACAAAAGA
>JACPSU010000043.1:561-6099 GCA_016193105.1 Deltaproteobacteria bacterium
GGCAAATCTTAAAAGACAAAACACTTTCAGAAGTTTTTTCTTTGGTGGATCAGATTAACACTTTTTCTTTTCCCCCAACCCCCCAAAAGTGCTATGCTACCTGCGAGCTCAAAAATATGTGTGAGGGAGTATGAATAAAGCCAAACTTGTTGAAGCCTTTGCTCAAAAAAATAATCTCACCAAAACTCACTCTGAAAAAATTGTAAATGTCCTTGTGGAGACGATTCAAAAAACGCTTAAAAAAGGGGAAGAGGTGAAGATCTCTGGATTTGGCAAATGGTATGTGAGTAGCCGAAATCCACGTGTGAGTAAAAATCCTCAAACGGGGGAAGCTATCCAAGTGGCTGCGTTTAAGACCCCTGCGTTCAAAGCCAGCAAGTCTTTGAAAAATTTGTTTCAATCCTAAAATCAGGTACAATATAAAAATGAAGTTAGGTATCCTTATTGGGACCCTATGGGCAGCTTTGAGCCTGGGGTGTGCGGGTGGGAAAGATGCGCAAGTCCTTGAAAGTCTTCAGGGATTTGTTTCCCAAAATCCTGGAGCTTTGGAAGATGCGATTGTGGCAGAAGTAAACCGGGTGCGAGCAACGTTTAATGACCCCGCAGTTCTGGCCAATCCAGCTCCTGAGCAACGGGCTCCTTTGAAAAGACATATCAAACCAGGAGCCAAGACCTTAGATGATGTGGCCAAAGCGCATAGTCAGGCAATTCATGAGGGGAGATTTTTACAATATGGCAGTTGCCAAGAAACAGTTACCTATACCGGGCAATATTGGACTCAAACGTTTACCTGGACATCCTTTTGTCCCCACTATAATCCCATGACTAAAACCACGGCCTGGAAACGGGTGGATGATGCGGAGATTAATAACAAAGGAGTAGGGGAAGTCGTGGCTGGGCTTCCGTTTAGTTATGTTGGTTCAAAAGTTTCTGCCCAAGATATTGCCAAACAGATCGTAGATCTTTGGATGGGGAGCACAGAGCATAGAAAGCAAATTTTGGATGTGATCTCCACAGGTCCTTATACGACTTCAACAGGTGTGGGTATTTTTCTTTCCGATTCCTACAATATGATTATTGCCACAGAACTCTTTATCAGGGATTAATCCTGCCATTATTTGACTTCATGATGAGTCGTAGTTAAAATAACAGTATTGAATATCTTTTTTGGTACGTAAGTGGGTAGAGAAAATATTCGATTAGATTCTCATTAGAAGCAAATTTAAAAATGAAAAAAAGAAGTTTATTGATTCTATTGTTTTGGCTCGTTGGGACTAGTTTCTTATTTCTTTCTTGCGGAGGCGGAGGTGGAGGAAGTGGTGGCGGAGGAGGAACAGATGCGGGAAGTGTGGGAGTTTCTCCCATCTCACAAACCCCTACTCCTGAATTGCACGGGTATGCAGTAAAAGGGCCTTTTGTAACCTCCACTATTCTAAGTGATGAGGGGGAGTATCACCTACTATTTCCTAAAGAATTTCATGGGTTAGTTTTGGTGGTGGTTGAGGGATCATATCGAGATGAAGCTTCAGGAGAGCTCAAAGAGGGAGAGCTTAAGTTAATTGAGCATATGGGCTCTAATATAAAAAAAGAAAGTTTAATAAATATACCTTCGACTGTTGTGGCTAAGATGATTCTAGGATCAGGTCAGCCAGCAACAGCTGAGAAAGTTATAGAAAAAAAACAAATGGTTACTGAGCAGCTGGGGATTGGCTCTAATTCTAATAGGCGAGACCTCTTTCAAACGGCTGTGAGCCAAGTTCTTTCTTCAGGAAAAACATTGCCCCAAGTTATTGAAGAAATGGTTTCTGATCTTCGAGATGGCAAATTTGATGGAGAGGGAAAAGAGGCTATCGTTGAAAAGGTTAAGGGTCTTCTTTCATCAGATGCCAAGGAATATGCCGATCTATTAGAACTATCTTCAGAAGAACGAGCAGAAAAAATACGAGAAGAAAGAGAAAAAATAGGGGAGCCCTCAGCTTCTCCTTATACAGCGACCATTCATTCCAAAGATAGTGTTGCTCCACGTGAGATAGTTTTTGGTTTGTACGATTGGGAAGGAAAAAAAGTAAAAGAATTAAACGTAGGAAAAGATGTGAAGGAAAATTTTGTTTTAGAAAGTATTTCTCCCTCTGTCTTTTATCTGATTGGTTTTTGGGGGGATGAGCCTAAAGTTTTTAATCTGATATCCGCTTGCCAAAAAGAATTTGCACTGGACGCAGCTCTTCTAGAGCTTTCAAGCCATATTTTAAATATTGTTTCCATAACGGAGGCAGGCAATCTCTCTTTCCCCTCAAATCTCAAGGAAGCATTTAAAGCATATTTTGACGGGCATACGGATCTTAAAAATCGTGAGCTTGTAGCCATTTATGCCTCTGAAATGTCCGCCATTCAAGCGCAAGCAGGTCAAAATTCGTGCGTCTATACTAAAAATAGGTATTTAGAGAAACTCTTAGCTCCATGGCGTGAACGATTTTCATCTCGCGAAAAGCTGAATACCTTTTTAGAGGCCTTAGAAGAGAAGATGAGAGAAGAAATGCTTTCTCAAGCCTTAGACTTCGAAGAGCCCGGCATTTTAAAAGATGATTGGCCCTTGGAAGAAGAGCGAATTGTAGGTTCCATACGTGTGAGTCATAGTCTTGGGGGCTCTCATTTGTTTGAAGTTGGAGGCCCCATTGTCCCTGTTCCCACCAAAGTTAATTCCATAGCTATATCGCTTGATCTTGAGCAAGGAGAGATTGAAAAGAGTTTACTTTCTATTGTGAGGTGGGAAAATAATGCTTTTGTTCCAGTGGGGGGAGTGACTGTAACCAAAGATTTGGAGTATTCAACGGTTACGATTTCATTTTCTAGCGACTTACAAGCGAATCAATATCATGTCATTGCTCTTGAATTGGCGGATGGAAGAAAAACTCATATTGCGTTTCTCCCCTTTGAATGGTCGCATACTAGGAAAGATGCAAGCGATGTGTATGCTGTTTTTGAAATCGATAAAACATTGTTTGATCAAGCTTTTAGTAAATATGGGTTAGTTCCTACTGAGTACTATGATGTAGAACATCTGTCAGGTTCTAAGATTCAAATTAAACTAACATTAGAGAACATGTATTTTCGAGGAGGCCCTATTCTTGAGAGGTATGAAAGAAGGATATCGACTCTCTTTAAAGCCGATTACTGGAGCCCCCCTCTTTTATATCCAAGGGCCCTTTCATCCGTTAAAGACGATTACATCTCAAGGCCCTTTCACTCTTGTGACATCTGTTTTGTTTTCTGGGCTTCCTAAAGAGGTCCAAGATCGGTATATCGAAGAGAGAGCTTTGAATCGTGAAGCTATGACTCCTCAGGATGAAGTGGCTATTTCTATCCCTCTTTCTTATAAAGGTTTAGATATTGCTCCAAGTGCAAAAGAATATGATTGTTATGAGTGTACACCTGTCCAAAAAGCTGTTTTAGCTGGGTTGCTCATTCAAGGAAATTTGCCTGCCCCTCCCCCTTTATTTTCTGGATATGATTTGTGGCATGATGACGAATCTTCTGAATTACCCCCCACGGCGCTTTATCGTCCTGGATCTCTTTCTCGTCTTATTTTAAACCCTGCGTATGCTCAAATTGGGGAACCACAAGACCTTGGATTTAGAGGTGAAAACGGAAAAATGAGAGTGTACAATAATCAAGCATTCCCTTTTGGCCCCAACCCTTTTGGGGGGCATAACCCTAGTGGGGAAGAATTCATGGCTGCTTCGCTTATGATGTTCAATAGGACAATGTATATAATGACGGAAGATCGAAATAGTTGGTCTCCGCTCTATCAAGAGTTTCAAGATACCATTTTAGAAGATGTATCTGACGATGATATTCAAACTTATACCCTCTCTCCAGAAGATCAAAAAATTATCTCTGATATTTTATTTGGAGAGGCCCCTCAAAGTGAAGAAGAGCTTCGTTTTTTGAAAAAAGTGGGTTTTTATTTAGATGGCATTGATCAAGGATGGAAGGCGATGAGGGATGTTCATCTTGTTTTATTTGAAGAAGTAGTCCCCTCTGAAGAAGTTCCTGCGGCGTTTCAAGCATTGGGAGTGCAATCTGCTCCTTCTGCCCCAAGATTTCAGCCCCAAAATGTTCATCGCGAAATTTTAATTAAAACCTATGTTGCGTTTTTAAAATATGCACAACTCAATCCCAAAGAGAGCAATGCCGTTCAAAAGCTATTTAAGGATATTGTCCTCTCGCTTAAAACCTATGGGGATCCTGCTTTTCATTCTATCAATAACAACATTATTATAAAGACTTCTCTGGGACCAGGAGCAGATGCTTCTCAAATGATTTACCATACCCTTTTATCCGCTTTTAAAACAGCTGCTTTTGTCTCTGGCCCAAGAACCCTTCTTGATCAAATGGCAAAAGAAGAGGATCCACGGCTGAGATATCGTGATCCAGAGCAGGCTGCACAAATAGCAGAACAGAATGCACAAGATATTTTCGATATAGTAATGTTCCTATATGGGGGTGCTCAAGTTGGTAAAGCAGGACTGAGCTCAGCTAGAAGCCAACTTTTGAAAGGGGAAGTCACTATTACAGGTGAAAAAGTGATGGTCACAAAGCCAACAGGAATTCCTGTCGGATCTCCTAAGATTTTAAAACTAGAACCAGGCTCTCCTACAGCTTCAAGCAAGCCTCCCTTAAATAGTTATAGAGGAGCGAGTGAACCTCTACAATTACGAAAAAAATGTGGTGCTGTTGCGGTGCCTCAAGGACGTTTTCATCAGGTTGCAGGCGCACTATATAGGCGTAAAAGAGTAAGAGTAGGAGACTTTGATGAACAAAAAGCTATAGATATTATGAGAGGAGATAAGGTTGATCCACGCTTGCAATTATCACACAGGGCCCAGACACATGTTGCTAGAGGAGCTGAGCCAATAAAGGCCATGGAGAAAGTTCATCAAACCAATGTCGTAAGACCCGATGATAAATTTTATAAAGCGTTAGTTAGACATACAGATGCGCCATGGGGGAGACCTCTTGACCCAAAAAATATATCACCAGGTGGACAACGTTATGATATTGGAGGGTCTCCTTTTGTTTCATCAACAACTCGTAGAGAGTTTGTTGAGAATATTGTTGATGTTGATGAGGCGGGTTATGTAATTATTAAAATTAATCCCTCTAAAGTTAAAGGGGTCGATCTATTAAAAGCCCCTCCAAAGTATAGATGTGTTTTTGAAGAGACGGCAGAGGAAGCGGAATTTTCTATTTCAGGGGGGATCCCCGGTTCAGCTATAGACGAGATAATTTTTTATCAAAGAAGGACCATTCATAATGTTCCTAATGTTACAATGCCTATTTGGAAGATTGTCAGAGAGGGAGATGGCTCGCTTCAAATAATAGATTTAACTTCTGCCAAGGTTAGAATGGTACCGCCTAAATAAAGATCTGCCTTCCAATTAATTAGGCAAAAAGTCTTACATATGAAGCAGGAAAGCAAGTAGTAAAAGTCCAGCCAGAGATCATTGAAAAAAACTTCTTAAAGTTTACTAAGGATCC
>JACPSU010000044.1 GCA_016193105.1 Deltaproteobacteria bacterium
AGTATTGGTTCTTTGATTCAAAAATTATCCAATCCTAATTCTGGTACAGTCCGACAGGCTATACAAGCTCTTGAGCAAAGAGGGAGGGATGCTAAGCCTGCACTTTCTCGCTTAAAAGATATTGCTTTAAATACCTCAGATTCTTGGATTCAAGAATCTGCTACGAAAGCGTTAGGAAATCTTAAAGCCTATGCCCCAGAACTCGTTCCAGAACTCATTCAAAATCTAAAAGAATCTCAAGATCCTCAGATCCGAAAAAATTCAGCTTTTATTTTAAGATTTTTAAAAGCAAAAGAAGCTGTTCCACAACTGATCCTTTCTTTCCAGGATGTCTCTCCAGAGGTACGCACTCAAGCCGCTTATGCCATAGGCGCACTCGGGGAGGAGGCTAAAGAAGCTGTCCCTTATTTGACGCCTCTCTTTTCTGACACAGATGAGCATGTTCGAATGGCTTGCGTTCAATCTCTGGAACAGATGGGATGGGCTGCTCGGCCAATCGTTCCTCAAATGGCACGCTTGCTTCAAGACAAAAGCTCTGAAGTCCGTCTTCTCACGGCCGTTTCCTTATCAAAGCTTAAATATGTTGCCTGGCAAGCGGCCCCTGAACTGGGGAGTGCCCTCCGTAAAGATTCTGATACCAATGTGAGATGGTATGCAGCCCAGGCCCTTAACAACATGGGGAGCGCAGCCAGCCCGGCTCTCTCTGATCTTATCAAAGCGCTTAAGAAAGATGACAGCTACGAAGTTCGGGAAGAAGCTGCAGAGGCCCTTGGAAATCTTGAGGAAGCTGGCAAACCAGCTATCTCCATTTTAAAAAAAGCGCTGGCAAAAGATAACAGTGCCAGAGTACGTGAAAGAAGCGCAAAAGCTCTGGGGAGATTAGCTCATTATGCAAAAGAAGATGTAAAAGAAACGCTGGGGTATCTTACCCACTCTTTACTGAAAGATGATGATTTCGAAGTTCGAAAAACAAGCCTAGATACCCTAGGACTCATCGCTCAAGAATTCTTCAGCGAAGATTCAGAGATAAAAAACACTGTTTCAAAACTACAAAACACACTTAAATATGATGGACAGCTGGCAAATCGAATGATGGCTGCCATGGCCCTGGGAGAACTGCGCCATCATTCTAAAAAAGCCATTCCTGATCTTATTCAAATCCTTGAAGACCCTTCTTCTAATCCCTCTCTTCGATGGGCAGCAACCCGCGGAATCATGACAATCGGCGGCAGCGCCTCTTCTGCCATTCCTGCTTTAAAAAAACTTCTCCTAACCGATCTCAATGAAGATATTCGAAAAATGGCCGCAAAAGCACTCGGTCGCATGTTTTACTCAGACTTAGATAAAGAAGGAATTGCTGCTATACTCAGACAGGCTATTGCAAAGGACACCAGTACCTCGGTTCAGCTTCAGGCTGCACTTTCTCTTAAAAATTTAGGAGTGAATGTAAAAGATGTAGTTCTTCCTTTTGTTCGCTTTTTAGAAAAAAAACCTTACTTAACATTAAAAGAAGTAGAAGAATTTGAAGATTTAGTTCACACTTTGACAGAAGAAGAAAAAGAGGCGGTCAATGAAAATATAAAAAATATTCTCTACAAAGCAAATCTTCCTCATCTTTGCGAAACACTCTGTGGGCTTGTCAAAAATGCTAAACAATGGATTGGAAATGATTTTTTAGAATACTCTCGACGTCCTGAGTGGTATTCTTCTCGCACCTCTTGGGGTTTTGCCATACAAACTTTAGGAGCCTTGTTCATCGCCAAAGCAGCTCCCCTTTGCCCTGAGGCAAAAGAAGAATTCGATAAAATTGTTCGCGACATGTCAAAAGACCAAGTTCATGTTCAATCTGCTCAAGACGCTTGTCCCTCTTCTTTATTTCCCAACCTTCAAGCCTATGCACTCCCCCTTGCATTGGTACAGAATCAACTCCCCATAGATTCTCCAGTGATCTATGGAAAACAATTTTATAGTCTTCTTTTAAAAGACATTCTAAAGAAAGATGGACTTTAACCTCACCAAAAACTTTATTTTCAAAATCTTCTAGAGTCTACGCATCAGTCTATTGATTTTGACATTCAACACGCAGAAGAAATATTTGAAAAGAAAGGAAGCGGAAGCATTTTTAATACCTACGGATTAGCTACTTCTTTGATTACGCATCCACAAGAACGGGGGTTTACTCTTTTAAAAACAACTTTTAATGAGGACGCCCCTCTTAACGTTCAATATAGCCCCCAAAAATATCAACCCAAAGGCTCTCATCGAGGAAGCGCTGCTCGTGCTGTTCCTGTTCATCTATCTCTCTATCAAGCAGAAAAAGAGGCTCCAAAAAAGGAAATGCATAAAAAAAATCTCCTCGCGGCTTTAAAAAATTACGAAAAAAATCTTCCCTCTCTGATGGCCCATTTGAGGCGGGACATGACGCACATGGGAGCTGATTCTTTGGCTCCTTACTATTTATATTCTTCTGTTCCGTATGCTACGGCTGCAACACGCTTACTCTTAGATAAAGAAGTTTTAACAAATGAAGAAAGAGAAGAACTTCTCCATGTCCAAGGCGAACTTCGTACTGCGCTGCTTAGCCTTATTGAAAAAGAGGGCCTTTTTGAGTCCCAAGGAGGAGAGTTTCAACACTATTCTTCCTCAGTTGGATATGTAAATCCCCTAGGAGGATTGGCCTTAATTCCTTTAGCAGAAGAATGTGGAAAAGGGGGACATTTTCAGCCCTCTACAGGAATTCTAAATGTCGAGTAATTTTTAATGCTCGTGGTGGAAGAAAAAGAAGAGAGCGGCCATGAGAACAAGCCCTAAGATCAAGGCCGCAAGATTTTTGTACTTGGTTTCTTGAAGCTTGTGGATTTCAGGAAGTAGATCGCAGGTGGCAATGTGAATAAAAGTTCCAGCTGAAAAGCCAATTGCCCAGCCTACTCCACTCTGGTTCCAGTGACTCAATGTAAAATAAGAAAGGAAAGCTCCGACCGGCACCATCAAAGAAAAAATGGTATGCAATGTAAAAATCTTTTTAATGGGATAGCGCCCCGCTCTTAAAATACTGACCAAGGCAAAGGAAGTGGGAATATGGTGAGAAATCAGCGCAATAAAAACAATGGGAGTAAGTGAAGGGACCAAAAAGCTTGTTCCTAAGGCGACCCCATCTGTAATATTATGAAGTGAAAACCCAATAAACGCTGGAATTCCAATATGATGAAACTCACATTCCCCCTCAAGACAGGGGTGAATCATCATAAATTTTTCCATGAAATAAAAAACCAAAAAGCCACTCAAGACTGCAATCCCAACCTGTTTATGGATCAACTCTGTGGTTTCTGGAATCATATAGAGAAAGGCCCCGGCAATGAGGACTCCTGCCCCAAAGCTGATAAAATGATGGAAGTGTTTTTCTTCCCACCGACGCAAATAGGGAATGGCTCCCCCCACCTGGGCAGCACCAAAAATAATCCCACTCAATATGATTAACCAGGTCAGTTGAGATTCCATGAAAATTCCTTATGCTTTAGGTAGTTTATCTAGAACTTGATTGAGTTTTTGGGCTAAGGTATCCAGCCGATCTTTCGTTCGAAAATGAACACGCACGGAATGATCCCCTGCAATGATACGATCCAAATCTTTTTCCAACCGAAAAATAGGGCCAGCAAGCCTGTGAGAAATAAGAACCGCGTAGAAAAAAATAGCTGTAAAAACAAGTGGAAGCCCCACGGCCAAATAGACATTAATCTTTTTTAAAACAGGAATCAGATGCCCATAAATAGATTCTGGAAGCCCAAGTTCCTGAGCCATCAAAGTTGCAATCAAATAATAAAGACACCCAGAGACAAGAAGTGTGGGGATCAGCATAGAAATGACCGTAAGAATTAAATAACGGCTTTGAATAGGCCCTTTAATAAAATACTGACGTCTTTTAATATGTTCAGCCATCTTATGTTTTAGAGTAGCCGAATAAACTGCCTAAAATCAAGTCTTTTAGCTTGACCCCCCATTTCAATTTCGTATAATGATTCGGTTTATGAAACCAGGACTAGAATCAAAACAAGAACTTCCCTTTGAAAAATCCTTAGAAAAGCTCGAAGGCTTGGTTAAAAGATTAGAAAGTGGGGAGCTTTCTTTAGAAGACTCCGTCAAAGCCTTTGAAGAGGGAGTTCAACTGGCTGCTCATTGCGGCAAAAAACTTGATGAAGCTGAGAAAAAAGTAGAAATTCTACTTCAAAAGGACGGAGTACCTGTAAAAGAACCCTTCAACACTTAGCCATACATGGCTAGCCGAACTCTTGCATGAAGCTCAATATTTATTTAGAAACTAAAAAATCTCTCATCGATAATGCTTTAGAAATTTTTTTTGCTGAACGAAAGAGCAAAAAAGAAGG